>CAUSUG010000113.1:0-6878 GCA_963534765.1 uncultured Oribacterium sp. | reverse complement strand
TAATTGTATTATTTATGATTTACGAGGGCATGGAGCAAATAGAAGGACTTTTTGCAGCTACAGTGTGAGGGAAGGAAAGGATTTGGCGGAAATAGTACATTTTTTTCAGGAAAAACTGGGAAGGAATGCGGAGATTGGCTTGCATGGAGAATCTCTTGGAGCTGCCACAACAATTGCCTCATTGAAAGATGTACAAAATGTTTCCTTCGCTGTAGCTGACTGCGGTTTTTCCGATATTGAAAATGTTTTGGAGGTAATCTGGCGATACAGTCACATTCCAACAGCTATCGGCCCGGTTATGAACCAATATGCCAAGCTTCGTTTCGATATTCCTATTTCCGCCATGCGTCCTATAGACTCTTTAGCAAAAAATCAGGTGCCTATCCTTTTTATCCATGGAGAAGCTGACCAATACATTTTGCCGGCAAATAGTGAAAGAATGTATGAAGCCACCAAGGGAAAGAGAGATTTGCTGTTGGTACCAAAGGCAGGTCATGCGGAATCGGTTTTTGTAAACAAAAGCCTCTATACAGAAAAGCTGAAAGACTTTTTGTCCTCCCTTGCCTCATAGCCCTAAGTACTGTATAATTTCTAAGATTGTGTGGAGAGGGTATTGCAGGCCTTCTTGCTTTATGAGTACCTTACTGATTTTGCCGTGCTTAGTAAGGGGATTTCAAAATTTCTATACTGCATAAAGGGAGATTGTATGAAGAAATATGGTGTTAACGAATTAAGAAAAATGTTTTTAGCCTATTTTCAGGAGAAGGAACATTTGGTAATGAAAAGCTTTTCCTTGGTTCCCCATAATGATAATAGCTTATTGTTAATCAACTCAGGAATGGCACCTTTAAAGCCTTATTTTACCGGTCAGGAAATTCCGCCTAAGAGAAGAGTGGCTACCTGTCAGAAGTGTATCCGTACGGGAGATATTGAGAATATCGGAAAGACTGCAAGACATGGTACCTTTTTTGAGATGCTGGGCAATTTCTCCTTCGGAGATTACTTTAAGTCCGAGGCATTACATTTTGCCTGGGAATTTTTGACAGAGAGAGTAGGTCTGGAGAAGGATCGTCTTTATCCCAGTATTTACTTGGAGGATGAAGAGGCTTTCAAGGTATGGAATGAGGAAATCGGTATTCCTGCGGATCGTATCTATCGCTTTGGAAAGAAGGATAATTTCTGGGAGCATGGTGTAGGTCCCTGCGGTCCCTGTTCCGAAATTTACTATGACCGTGGAGAGAAATACGGTACAGGCCCTGAGGATGTAATGGGCGGAGAGGGAGATCGTTTCTTAGAGGTTTGGAACGTGGTATTCTCCCAGTTTAACAATGACGGTCATGGAAATTACACCGACCTTATTCAAAAGAACATTGATACCGGAATGGGACTGGAGCGTCTTGCGGTAGTTTGCCAGGATGTTCCCTCTTTGTTTGACGTGGATACCAACCAGGCCATGATGACAGAGATTGAAAGTCTTTCCGGAAAAAAGTATCTGGAGGACAAGACTGCGGATGTTTCCTTCCGTATTATTGCCGACCATGTAAAGAGCTGCACCTTTATGGCTTCTGACGGTATTATGCCTTCCAATGAGGGAAGAGGCTACGTTTTCCGTAGATTGTTAAGAAGAGCGGCAAGACATGGACGCATTTTAGGAATTCCTGCAGGAAGTCTATCCAAGCTTTCCGAAAAGGCTATTGCCTTGTCCTCTGACGGATATCCCGAGCTTTCTGAAAAGAAGGATATGATTCTTCGGGTTATTTCCGAGGAAGAGGATCGTTTCAACAAGACCATTGATAACGGTCTTGCCATTTTACAGGGCTTAAAGGAAGACTTACAGAAAAAGGGAGAGAAGCTTCTTTCCGGAGAAGATGCCTTCCGTCTCTATGACACCTACGGTTTCCCTCTGGATTTAACCAAGGAAATTCTGGAAGACAGCGGTATTACTGTAGATGAAGAGGCCTTCCAAAAGGCTATGAAGGTGCAAAGAGAAACCGCAAGGGCGGCAAGAAAGAGCACCAACTACATGGGAAGAGATGACGTTTATCAGAATCTTGATGCTTCCTTACAGACAGAGTTTGTGGGCTACGAGCAGCTGGAATGTGAAGGAAAGATTACTGCTCTTGTGTATCTTGCAGATAACGGAGATGAGGATGAAATTCGTCCTTCCGTAGAAGCCAGAAACCGTGCCGCAGTAATCACCGACCGTAGCCCCTTCTATGGAACCATGGGTGGACAGCAGGGAGATCAGGGAAAGATTTGTTCCGGTACTTCCGTATTCACAGTGGAAGAGACTATTCACTTACAGGGAGGAAAACTGGCTCACCTGGGAACAGTAGAGCAGGGAGGTTTTTCCGTAGGAGATTCCGTAACATTAGTCGTAGATGCTAAAAAGCGTGCCCTGACCGCAAGAAACCACACCGCTACTCACCTTTTACAAAAGGCTCTGAAGGAAACTCTGGGAAGTCATGTGGAGCAGGCGGGAGCTTACTATGATGACAAGCGTCTTCGTTTTGACTTTACCCACTTTACCGCCTTGACCAAAGAAGAACTTGAGAAGGTTGAGAATTTGGTTAATGAAGAAATTGCCAGAGGTGATGTAGTTCTTACACGGGAAATGCCCATTGAGGAAGCTAAAAAATCCGGAGCTACCGCATTATTCGGAGAAAAGTACGGTGACACTGTAAGAGTGGTTTCCGTAGGCGATTTCTCCATTGAGCTTTGCGGTGGAACCCATGTAGAGAATTCCTCCTCCATCCAGGCCTTTAAGATTCTTTCCGAGCAGGGTGTTGCTGCCGGAGTCAGAAGAATTGAAGCCATTACTTCCCAGAATCTCTTTGATTACTTCCATCATGAGGAGGAACTGTTAAAGAGTCTTAGCGGAAAATTAAAGGCAGATCCGGAGCATTTATTGGCCAGGGTAGAGAGTTTAGAGAAGGAATTAAAGGAAAGCCGTTCCCAATGCGAGCAGTTAAAGGCGAAGCTGGCCAATGCGGAAGTGGAAGACTTGGCAGTGGTAGAATACAAGGATTGTTCTCTGATTGCCACCAATATTCCGGGTATGGACAGAAATGCTCTTAGAAATCTGGGAGACAGCTTAAAGGATAAGCATAAGAATGCCTTTATCCTCCTGGCCTCTGTAGAAGACGGAAAGCCGATTCTTATGGCCACAGCCAGTGACGGTGCAGTAAAGCTTGGTGCTCATGCCGGAAACCTGATTAAAGAGATTGCGCCTATCCTTGGGGGCGGGGGAGGCGGTAAGCCTCAGATGGCTCAGGCCGGCGGCAAGGACAGCGCAAAGCTGGAGGAAGCTTTAAAGCAGTCTTTGGAGAGCATGAAGAAACAGCTTGGATAAGGAGAAAGCTATAGTTAAAAAATAGCTATAGTTCTAAAAAAAGCATTGACGAATGAAATATTGGTGCTATAATATACACTAGTTTGTGCCCGAAGGGAGGTTTGGGGTATCGCATGTCAAATGTCATCGTAAAAGAAAACGAGTCTTTGGACAGTGCTTTACGCAGATTCAAAAGAAACTGTGCTAAGGCAGGAATCCAGCAAGAAATTCGTAAGAGAGAGCATTACGAGAAGCCATCAGTAAGACGTAAGAAGAAGTCTGAAGCGGCTAGAAAGCGTAAGTTCAACTAATTTATAGCTTAGATGTTAGCCCTGATTCAGCAATGAATTAGGGCTATTTTCTTTCAAAAAAGGAGTCCCATGGCGGAAAGAGAATTACTATTAGATATTCCTCTGGAACATGAAATGAACATTCTGGGACAGATGGATCAAAATTTAAATAAAATTCAAAAACAGTTTCAAGTCAGTATTATTGACCGAGACGGATTATTGAAAATCATAGGGGAAGAAGACGCTGCAAATAAAGCTAAGGAAGTGCTTCTTTCCCTTTTGAAGTTATCTCAAAAGGGGACTGCCATTAATGAGCAAAATGTAAACTATGCCATTTCCTTAACGGTTAAGGAAGGAAAGGGAGATGCTCTCCTGCATTTGGATGAGGATTTGCTGGCAAGAACCGCTTTGGGAAAACCTGTAAAGCCTAAGACTTTAGGGCAAAAGGCCTATGTGGATGCCATTCGGAAAAACATGATTACCTTTGGCATCGGCCCGGCGGGAACCGGAAAAACCTATCTGGCCATGGCTATGGCGATTTCCGCCTTTCGTGAAGAGGAGGTTTCCCGAATTATCCTGACAAGACCTGCTATAGAGGCGGGAGAGAAGCTTGGATTTTTACCGGGAGATTTACAGTCCAAGGTGGATCCCTATCTTCGTCCTTTATATGATGCTCTGTACCAGATTATGGGACCGGAACAATATCTGGCCAATGCGGAGAAGGGCCTTATCGAAGTTGCTCCCTTGGCCTATATGCGTGGTAGAACCTTGGATAATGCCTATATTATCTTGGATGAAGCCCAGAATACCACTCCTGCGCAGATGAAGATGTTCTTAACAAGAATAGGCTTCGGCTCTAAGGTGGTGGTTACCGGAGATTTAACCCAGAAGGATTTGGAAGAAGGAAAGAAATCCGGTTTGGAGGATGCTATCCATGTTTTAAAAAATGTGGAGGGAATAGCATTTTCCACCCTTACCAGTGAAGACGTGGTTCGTCACCCCTTAGTGCAAAGAATCGTTAATGCCTACGAAAAGGACGAAGAAAGAAAAAAGAAGGATAAATATGCAAATAGACATTCAGTGGGAAGTGAAGGAACAAACAAGTCTGGATTACGAAAAAATCATTCAGGATATCGTGGAGGAAAGTCTTGATTATGTTTCCTGTCCCTATGATGTTTCCCTCTCCGTAAGCTTTATAGAGTCAGAGGAGATGCGGGAATTAAATCTAAGCCAAAGAGGAATTGATTATGCAACGGATGTTCTGTCTTTTCCTTTATTGTCTTTAGATCCTCCGGGAAGCTTTCCTGAAAGCTTGGAAGAGGAATGGGGGAATTTTGATCCGGAAACCGGAGAGCTGATGCTGGGAGATATTGTCCTAAACTGGGACAAGGTAAAGGAACAGGCGGAGAGCTACGGCCATTCTTTGGAGAGAGAGCTTGCTTTTTTGATTGCCCATTCCCTTTTACACCTTTTCTCCTATGATCACATGGAGGAAGAGGAACGAAAAGAAATGGAGCAGAAGCAGGAAGAGATATTAGAGAATAGAGGATATTACCGATGAGAGAAGGCAGAAGACAAGTCTCCACAAAAAGAAGATCAAGCGGAAATAATTTTGTTCTGCAGGGATCTCTTCTTGCAGTTGCCGGAATTCTGGTTCGCCTTATCGGCATGGTTTACCGAATTCCACTTTCCGCGATTATTTCCGATGAGGGAAATGGTTATTATACCTCAGCCTTTTCTATTTATACCCTACTCCTGATTTTATCCAGTTATTCCATGCCCACTGCCATTTCCAAGCTGATTTCTCAGAACCTGGCGGCGAAACGTTTTAAGAATACGGAAAGAGTTTTAAGGGTTTCTTTTATTTATGCTTCCATTATGGGAGCGGTCATGGCTTTTGTGCTCTTTTTCGGGGCGGATGCCATAGCCGGAGCCTTGAAAAAGCCCTTTGCTTCTTATGCCCTTAGGGCCTTGGCTCCAACCGTTTGGATTATGGCCTATCTCGGACTTTTGCGCGGGTACTTTCAGGGCATGGGAAATATGATTCCTACAGCTATTTCTCAAATCTTGGAACAGATTGCCAATGCCGTTTTTTCCGTTTTAATGGCATACCTTCTTTTCGCTAAGGGAAAAGAAGCCAATTTGCTATACAATAACACGGAGTATTCCTATGCCTTCGGTGCTATGGGAGGAGCTATCGGAACCGGTGTGGGAGCTTTTATTGCCCTGCTGTTCTTTTTGATGCTTTATTCCTATCAAAGACCAAGGCTTAGAAAGAGAGCCAGGAAGGATAGCAGTATGGTGGAAAGCTACGAGCGCTCCGCCTTATTGCTGTTTTCAACCATGGTTCCTATCCTGATTTCCAGCACGGTATATAATATTTCCTCCGTTCTGGATGACTATTTTTATTCCAGCATTATGACTAAGCTTCAGATTCCCACCAAGCGGATTGTAATGGAGTGGGGAATCTTTGGAGAATATCATATTCTCTTTAATATTCCCGTAGCCTTGGCCAATGCCTTATCCTCCTCTTTGATTCCCAGTCTTACTGCGGCGGTTGCATCCCATGATCGGAAAAAGACCCTTGGACAAATCCAGACCAGTATTCGCTTCAGCATGCTGATTGCCGTGCCCTGTACGGTGGGGATGTGTATTTTGGCGGAGCCTCTATGCAGAATGCTTTTCCCCGGAAAAAATGTAATGCTTTTGATTAATGTGACCAGAATCGGCGCATTAGCGGTTTTGTTCTATTCTCTGTCCACCATCAGCAATGCCATTTTACAGGGATTGGGACATCTGAATCTGCCTCTTAAGCATTCCGTCATTTCTTTGGTATTTCATTTGGCCAGTTTGTTACTTCTCTTATATGGAAAAACCGGCATCTACGGAGTAGTTGTTTCCAATATCCTTTTTGCCATCATGATGTGCATCTTAAACCAGGCCGCTATAAAACGCCATACCAGATGCGTAATAGACTGGGGAAAAACCATAGGATATCCTATTTTAGCTTCTCTCATTATGGGAATTTTTGCATTTGGCTGCTATTTCTTGATTCATTTCCTTCTTCCGGAGAAGCTTGGGAAGGGAAGAATCGGTTCCGCCCTGTCTTTACTTCCGGCGATTTTCGTTGCGGTGGTTCTCTACTTTGGAAGTCTTCTGAAGATGAATGCCTTTTCCAAAGAAGACCTGGATGAAATGCCTATGGGGGGACGTTTAAAGAGATTTATCAAGGATTAAAATCGAAAACTATAAATAAG
>CAUSUG010000112.1:0-6940 GCA_963534765.1 uncultured Oribacterium sp. | reverse complement strand
CAGATGTGTATAAGAGACAGGTGGAAAGAACGCCATTGATATTACCGATTCCGCCATTAATATGGCAAAAGCCTTAAAAGAATACTCTGATAAAGCCAAGGAATACGGGGAGTCTTTAACAAAGTATAAAGAAGCAAGAAAGGCCTACGATGATGCTTATCAAGCTTTAGAAGAGGCAAGAAGCAAGAAGGATAATGGAGAGGATATTTCTTTAGATTCCTACATTAGTGATGTGAACAGTAAAGCCGGAGCCTTTGGTACAGCTACCAGAGATTTAAAAGAGAAGCTTTCTTCTTTAAAAGAGAAGGAGAGAGATTTTGTAAAGAACCAGGAATCGTTTAGAAAAGCAGCGGATGAACTACTTAGTAATGCCCAAGAATATGATAAGAATAAACATGATGTGGATACATTACAGGATCCTTTGTTTGTGACCTATCATGAAATCAATAATCAGGTTCAAAACAGTTTAGATTCCTATCAAAAGGAATTATACAATGACGGAAAAGAAGATGATGGAAAATTAGAAGAACAGGCGAAAAAACTGGAGTCTTATTCTGCTGAAAAAGACGAAAAAATTGAGGGCTATGTAGTTTTGTCGGAAATAGAGGATGTGGACCAAAGAACAGCTGCTTTATATGGAGATTTACAAAACATCATTAAGGGCTCTGATGATAGTGTTGATATTGCAACACAGCTTAAGGATTTGTTGTATGAGATTTTGGGGGTAAAAATTTTGTATGACGGTTCCTTAGATTCTAATTTGGATCCCAATGAACTGATTAATCAAAGCGGTGTACTGGATCTGGGATCAGCAGAAATGACAGACAGTATTGTGGATTTGCTCTCTTCTATCACCGACTTCATTACGGCGGTAAGCGGAGCGGATTTTTTGGGAATTTTGAAAGCCCTTGGGTCTTATTTGACCAGCATGGTTACTTTTTTCAAGGGCATATATGATTGGGCAAGTAGCAGACTCCAAAATCTTGGTCGACTTCTTATGTTCAAAGAAAACCTGGGGAAGAACTATCTTCTCTATGGTTACGGTGTCTATAACATGCCTAACAGAACCAATTACAGTGATGGATCCACTTTAACGGGATATGATTATAGCAATATTTTTGAAATGGCCGGCGGCACCTATAACATAGGCTTCTTAGACGGAGATTTTTGGAATTATCCCAAGATGGACAATGCAGGCGGAAGTGACAAATTATACAAGGGAGCAGAATTAGAGTATCTATTTACCGGTTCCAACTCGGAAAAAGGAGCACAGGTAGGTACCTTCTTTAATATCTTCTTATTAAGATTACTCACGAATCTTCCTGCTATTGCGGAATCAGATTGGCTTCAGGCGTCAGGCATTACAGGTCCTTTTATAGCGCTATTTTTTGTAATCCTTCTTATAATAGAGGCTTTTATTGATATGATTCTTCTGGTCAACAAACAATCCGTTAGTTTTATTAAGCTAAAAGCCTATATGTCTACTGCCGGACTTCCGGATTTACTCAATGACCTGTTACAATGCACCGGTATAAGTGATGCTTTACAGGGGAAGATTAAAGAAAAGACAGAGGGCTTGGCGAAAAAATCCAAAAACAACAGTGAAGAAACGCAAGGCTCCTCGGATAATGCCGGGGACTCCTCCGGTACTGGTGACTCATCAAGTACAAATAACTCAGGTGGTGACAGTTCCGGAAAGACCGGAGGTAATGATTCCTCCGGCGGAAAGGATGGTGGGGGTAAGAAAGAAAAAAATAAAGATTTCAAAAAACCCACAGAGGCTATGGGCTTAAAAGATGAGCAAGGCTTTCTGAAGGCGGACTACGGGGAGCATTGTTTGTATTTGATGCTTCTTGGAACAAATCAAGATCAGTATCTTATGCGTTTACAAAATCTTGTGCAGTTGGAGGCAAAGGAAAAGTACAAGGAGAAAACGGAGTATCATTTGAGTAAAGCTTATACAGGGATTACCGCTACCACAGAGTATCAATTAAATGAATTTGTGCCCATTACAAAAAGTACTGGCGGGTTTACACTTGATTGTACGAAAACGCTTGGGTATTAGAGAACAGAAGGATTATCATTATATTTGAAAGAAAATAAGCTGTTTATTTCAGTATATCAGGATCACTATCTGTTCCAGGTGCCATATACACAGAAAATGCTGGATGCATGGTCAGTAGAAAAAGCAGCACTCAGCCTTAAAGAGTTGAATCAAGAGATTAGCGATACGGTAAATATTTTTTATCAGTTATCGATGTAAGATAGAGGAGAAATAAGGGAAGGCCAAGAAATTGCATCAGGGGTGAAAGCATTCACGGAAGTACAATTTTAAAGGAGAAAATAGGAAAATGGCATTAACAGCTGAAGAAGTAGAGAAATTAAAGGAACTTAAACGCACTGAAGAGTTTAAAAAAAACTATAAACTGATAAAAGACGAACTTGTAAAAAGAGACAGGCAAGGTGTAGACATGGCTGCCAAGGGACTAATTTGTCTCTTCGTGTTGTGCTATCTGCCTCGTCGTGCAGGCTTTCCTTTGGCAGTAGTCCTGCTGTTTGTCTTAATCATCATCCCCTTTTTTAAGAGCAAAAGTGATATCGATTTGGATGATATCTATACAGAACAGATTCTTAATCTGATACTGGGGGCAATACTTCCGAAGGCTAAGATTCACTCCTGGGGAGAAGAGCCTATAGAGGATGTAAAATATGCGGTTCCCAAGTCAGAGAAGTATAATCAATTCTATGCACTGAAATTTCATGATGAACGAAACCTTAGTGTTTGTAATTTGTATACCTGGCATGAAGAAGAGTACAAGAGTGGAGATGAAAAACGAATTAAGAAAGTGACGGATTTCCAGGGTATTTTGTATGCTCTAACTCTGACGGAAGTTTATCAAGGGCATGTACGGATTGTGCCTACAAAGCAGCTTGCGCATCTGAATATAGAGACCCAGGGAAAATATGCGGGAGCCTTAGAGGGAGAGCAGAAGATTGATGTGGAGGATGTGCGGCACAATGAGAATTATAACATTTACTGTACGGATGAAATTACTGCCCGAAAGTTCTTAAGTCCAAGTGTTCTGGCTTGGTTTGATGAGCAGATTTCAGATCAGGGACTTTGTGCCTATCTAAAGGGAAATAAGCTTTACATCAGCAAATATACCAATGAATATATGTTTCCGGTGCCGGACACCAAGAAGAAGCTGAGTGAGTGGTCGGTGGAAAAAGCGGCTCTCTACCTAAAAGACTTAAGTCAGGAAGCAAAGGCTATGGCATCGGTTTTTTCTAAATAGAAATGAAAACAATGGGAACAAAAGAGGTGAGTTATGGATGTTCGAAGTGAAGAGGGAACCATAATGCTGGAATGGGGGATAGGAATGATATTTTCTATCTTTATTCTTATGTTTTTTTTGGCCTTATCCGTTCATTTGTATCAGCGGAACATGTTTACAGCGGCCTGCAATGCGGCGGTAGTGAGAGTGGCAGAGAATTATAAATACGAAGGCTTGGAATACAAAGAGGAGATTACGGTGCAAGATATTGAAAATATAGGTTTGTATCGCTATCTTAGTCTGAAGCAAATTAGCCTTCTAAAACATGGAACAGAGAAAGCCGGTAACTTTTTAGGAGTTAGACTTACAAATTATAGTGGCGGAAATGGTGGCGGTAAGGAAACGGTAAGAGTCAAGCGAATTCCGGATGCGCTTGGACGATGCCACTATGTACTGGAAGCGGAGAAAAGCTTTGATTTTCTTTTTGCACCCTTGTTGGAGAAAGTCGGCTTAAAAGAGTCCAATAAAGTAAAAGTAGTGGCTGTTGCCTCAACCCTGGATGTGCTTCATTACGTCAATACGGTCCATTTTAGCCAGTATTTTAATAATAAAATAAGTGATCTCTCCAAGATAGCAGGATTGGTAGATTCCTTTATCAATCTAGGAAAGGATTTATTCGGTTTGGTTACTTCTTTTGGAGAGGATTCATGATGGGAAAAGAGGCAAAAGAAAAAATGAATATCGCTAAGAATATCACCAGCAATAGCTTTAAAGAGAAGCTTCTTAGAGAAAGAGCTTCCGTTACCCTAGAGGCGGCGATTATCTTGCCCATATTCTGCTTTTTATTTATGGCGTTAAATGGTGTATTCTTTGTGTTCTCGGCGCAGAATCAGGTTATGCATACTTTAGTGCAAACGGCAAATAGTCTGAGTCTGGATCCTTACTGGAATGAAAAAACGGGTGTGGAAAACCCTAATGTAAGCATTATTTTGCAAAATTTTGAGCGATCTATAACACAAGATAAAAGTTTTTCTTCTACAGAAAGCTGGCACAAGAATGAAACAGTGTCTTCCGGCGTGCTGGAAGACAGATTTTATTCTTATTTTACCGGGGATGGAAATAAACTCAGTGCTTATACTAAATTAAAAAAATTGGGTGTAGTAGGGAACATGGAGCTTAGCGGGACAGTCAATAACGGCGACTTAACCCTTGTTGCCAAGTACAAGATGAAGTTTTGGTTTAATCTTTTTAAAACAGAACCATTGGACTTATCCCAGAAGGTGAAGGTTCATTTGTGGGGATTGGAAGACTATTAAAGGGGAAAAAATGGCTTTAAAAATAGGCATCGGTGTATTATATCTGCTTCTCTCTGTGTTATCTATTAAGCTAAGCCACATTTTGCTGGTATGGCGTCAAAAACAGCAACAGCAAAAAGGGATAGATAAAAAGGAAACCCATCCGATTTTCGATAAAAAGGCAAAAAATATATTGTATGGATTGTTTATTCTGTTTTCCGCTGTATTGGGCTACTTTACGGCACAGAATGCAGTAGATACTTTTGCTATCTTTCGTCTGACTTTGCTGTATTTTATTTTGGCTGTAGCGGCCATTGTAGACGGGGAAAAATACATTATTCCGAATATTTTAGTGCTCATCTTTCTGGTGGCAGGGGTAGTGATAGGACTTATTGAAATTTTGTATTATCACCTTGGGTGGAGAGAATTCCTTTTCCAGTCATTAGGTTCCCTGTTTATTTTATTGCTCTTTCTTCTATTGATGGTATTCCTATCAAAGGGGGGACTGGGAATGGGAGATGTAAAATTATATGCTGCCATTGCCTTTTATTCCGGCATCAGTGCAGCCTGTATCATTCTTCTTTTTTCCTTTATTCTTTGTGCGATTACGTTCATCCCCTTTCTGCTTCTAAAGAAAATAAAGATTAAAGATGCCTTTCCTATGGGGGGCTTTATCTTTGCAGGCTATGGCATTAGCTTGATGCTGTCCCTGATATAGTACTGGGCTTTTGTATGGAGCATTGGGATGTACTATGGAGGATATTATGAGATTATCCTCTTAAGTTGATGAAAAAAGACCGATAAACCATCGCTATGCGGATTTATCGGTCTTTTTGATGGGCTTTTCTAAAAAGACTCTTTTTCTTTTAGCTTTGGAATACTTTCGTAAAATCCAAAAGAAAATCCAGCTGCTTCCGAAGCTCCTTATATTCCTTCTCAATGGACAGGCCGTCTACTTCTTCAGGAGTCTGAGGTGTGGGGAAGATAAAGTTATCGGTATATAAGGAGATATACAGCTTATTTCCCTCCAGATAGACGCAAAGACCGTTTTGAGAAATGTGTTCGTCAAACCAGGTCAAGACTCTTGGGCTTAAGAACTTTCTTGCGGAAAGCTCATCGCTACAGTAGATGTTGAAGTTTTCGTTGTGCTGAATATCTTCCACATCAATTTTCTGCTCTCCGGGCAGGGCTCCGGGATAGGCATCCTGTACTTCTCGTTTCAGAACTAAAGTTTTTTTGGTAGGAACTACTCGAAGCTGTCCGTTAAAGTTTACGGGGAGCTGCATGGAAAATACCTGTCCGACAAAGTCTGTCACCTGAACGTTTTTTGCATATTCCTTTCCGTCTCTGGTCTCAATTCTGGTTTCCGTGTGGGAAGAGTAGAGATTACACATGCGAGTATCCTGCTCATCTCCTAAAGACAGGAAGAAGAAAGGCTCATATTTTTCTGATTTGGGCGTTACCTTTTTCATGGCCTGTAGAGGTAGGCTTCCTCTTTGTCCAAGATTTGCTTTTGGGAAGATTTTCTGAAGAATGGGATTTAGGAATTCCTCCGCATACAAATCATCGTTATTCTTACCGCCTTTTGCAAAGTAAGCGTTTCTTTGCTCTTTTTTCGGACGATAGACAAAAAAATAAAGGAGCCCTACAAGCAAAATTCCGAATAACTTAAACACAATAATCAGTAAACCGGCTACGATGGCCGCAACGATAAGATAATTTTTCCATTTAATATTTTCCTGCATTTCCCCGCGAATCTTTGTGAGTCGTGCCTGCACCTCAGGGTCATCGGCCAGCTGTCGTACCCGCTCCTGCTCCTCCTGCCGGTTTGTTTCTAGGTAATTTTCTTGAAAATCTGCCATGCAATCCTCCTTTATAGCTTAAAATTCATCAGCAAACAAGAAAAAATACAACAGAACTATTTTACAACAGAGGGAGGAGACAAACAACAGAAAAACGGGATAAGAATACAAAAAATCAGAATCAGATACAACAGAATCAGATACAACAGAATAAAAAACACTGAAATAAGTAGAGTAAGAAAACGAATAGGAAAATAAAAAAAGTTTGATTGATAAATACCCTAAACTTGAAAAAAATAAAAGTTTAGGGTATTCTTATTATCAAATTTAGCAAGGAGGTGTAAGAGGTGCGCGAGAATAGAAAATTAAAGGAACGTGATATTTACTTGAATAAATTGATTGCTTTTCAAGACACGGAGCCGGTGAAGGTTATCACGGGAATCAGAAGGTGTGGTAAGTCCAGTCTTTTAAAGCTGATGCAGGAACATCTCTTGCGTTCGGGCGTAAAACAAGAGCAGATTATAGCAATCAATTTTGAATCCTTAGAATTTCAAGAAATGAGTTATAA
>CAUSUG010000111.1:0-6947 GCA_963534765.1 uncultured Oribacterium sp. | reverse complement strand
CTCTTTAATCTTGGCTTTCTCTTCTTTGGAAAAATGAGAGAAGAGTACTCCTCTTTTACTTAATTTGTTTCGTAGCTCCACCCGCATTTTTTTCACGTAAGCTCTTTCCTGTAAAGCCATGGAAAAAGACACATCCTTAAGCAAAGCCAGATCTTCTTCCGACAGATTCTCTCTTGCTCTGGAAGAAAGAATTTGCAAATCTAATACGGGGCTGTGATCATCCTCTAAAAAATACTTGGCAGAAAGATTGTGTTCCTGCCGGGCAAATTCCTCTATGGTATTTTCACTACCCTCTACAATTCCGCTTTGCAACGCCTTATAGATTTTATCTTGGGGAAGCTCTCTGGTTTTTCCTAAAAGAAGCTGCCAGGCTCTTCCCATGCGAGACTCATCCTCCACTCCTAAAATCAATCCGTCAAAATCCGCTGCAGAGGTCAGTGGCTTTTCCACGGTATAAAAATCCCGAAAGCCAAGACAATGCCACACCAAAAGCTCCATTCCCTTGCTTTGAAAATCCTCTTGAAAAATAGCTCCCTTGTCTCCATCTAAAACATTCCACATTTCCTCTTCGCTGTCAAAAAGATAGGGAAGCTCCATGAGAGAGAGCTTTGCAGAAAGCTTCTTTGCGGAAGGTAGGGGCAGTCTTACCATGTCCAGATTACCGGAGCGAAACCGTTCCAACAAAGCCAGGTCGTTATCCTTGTCCTTAGGGCTAAGAATCTTAATCTCTATCCTCCCACGGCTTTTTTCCTTCACTTCTTTGGCAAAACGCTTGGTCATCTGCAAAGTGTAATCATCATTGTTGGCCAATAAGCCGTAAGTTAATACAATCTTATTACTCTTGCTTTTCATAATGGCGGGATGTCCTGTACCGGAACATGCCGTCAAAAAGAAAAAGGAAAAAATCAGGAGCAAGGCCCAAAACGTTCGGCGAAAAAAGGGGGCAGAATCGCTGCCGGATCCCCAATCCTCTCTTTCCAAGCTGCTCTTTTCTATTTTATCTATTTCTGTCCTATCCTTCTGAAAAGAACAGTTCCTATCCCACTTCATCCTTTACCCTCATTTCTCTCTACTATTCAAATTCTTAAATCTGAATAGTATTTCGTCAATGAGTGTATAAAAAATAAGTAGATGGGGGAGATAGAATCGAGTTACTTAAAACTATTTATGCAGTATAGGTCTGAAATTGGGGCACGCTCCCGCTAGCCTCGCCCTACAAGGGTTCTAAGCTTTTACAAGACAAAAGCTAAGAACCCGTGGGCTCAGACTGCCCCTTATTTCAGACCTATACTGCATAAATTTATCTCACAAAATCAAATTCTATCTCCCCCATCTACTTATTAATTTACATAGAATCAGAAATAGGCATCTCCATCATAGGGAGTCGGAAATACGCTTCTTCATGTCTTCTACTTGGAGGGCAAATTCTTTGGAAGAATACACAATGGCGCCTTTTCCGGAAAAGCCTTGAATCTGCACGGCCTGGTCGGAGCTGACTACCACTACCGGGTAGCCGGATTGAGAAAAATCATTGGCCATTTTACTTAGGGCAAAGTCTGCCGATTCTCCTTCCTTCGTAAAGATTACCTGCATTCGGGAATCCAGCTGCAAGGTTTTTCCCGGATTGCTTTTCACCCGATAGGCATCAAAAATCAAATATAAATCCACGTCATGGTATGCCGCATATTCGGAAAGCAGGGGAAGAATCTGCTCTCTTCCCGCCATCAAATCCATTTGTGCCAGTGCCTTCCATTCATCCTTGGCAAAAAGAAAGTTGTAGCCGTCCACCAAAAATTTTTTTCGCTTATTTTTCTTACCCTTCTTGGCATACTGGGCTCTGGCTTCCTCCAGACGAGCTTCCTTCTCCTTGGATAAAAACAATTTTTGCTCGGTACGAATAGCTTCCTGTCCCCGATTTTTTAAGGGGCCGAAGGTTCTTTCAAAAATCGCATTCAGCTCCTCCTCTAAGGAAATGCCTTCTTCGCCCTTTTTCTTTTTCTCCGAGTGCTCCCCTATGTTCTTAAGCTGTAAAGAAGCGGAACCGTTAAGCTTCGAAGAGGAATCTCCTGATTTTCCGCCGGAAGTATTTTCCTCCCATCCGTCCTGCCCTAAAGCTGCCTCGGAAACAAGCTCTTCCCCATAGTAAAGTTTTCCTGCAGAACTTAAGGGAAGCTCCTCCGACGGAATCCCAAAACGCTCCTCCAATACTGCTAAGGCTTGTTCCTCTTCCATTTCCTGATAAGAGGAAAATGAGAAAGAAAAACTTTCTCCCTCTCCCTGCACAAAACTTTGCAGATCCGAAAGGCTTATCCCGGGAATCTTTCCCAGTAGCTGATAGTTTTCTCCCTCGGAAAGCAGCTCCTCCTGCTTTCCCTTTTGTCTTTCAATCTCCTGCAAAATCTTTCCAAGCTTTTCCTGACAGGCTGAGATTTCATAGGAAAAATACGGCATTAACAGCCGAACCCCTGCTGTAGCTTGAGCCATGCGAAAAGCCTGGTACACCGCCTCCTGAAAGTCCACATAATAGGCGGAGCCTCGAGAAAAGCTTAAATTGGAAATTTCCAAAGCATAGTTCTCATAGGGTCCGGAAAGGAGCGGTCCCGGAAAATGCTCCTCTGCCCACTCCGTTTCCAAGCGGGAAATCCATTCCTCCGGCAGCTCTCCTCTTTTCTCTATGGAAAAAATGCTTTTCTTTTCCGGATTTCCGCTATTCTCACAATCCTTTTCGCCCTTTCCCACCTCCTGCTGCTCCCCAAAGAACTCTACTTCCTTGGGAATTAAGCGAAGAAGGAGAGAAATCCTGTGACCGGGTTCCAGCACAGCTCCCCTTCCATAGGCTTCTCTACGGGGACTTTCCCCATAACGAAGCTTCGGCTTGGAAAAATGCAGTTTCTTCCCCAGCCTCTTGGCAAACAAATCCGTCAGGAGTTCTTTTTGCAAATTTCCGGACAGCTGAGCAGTGACCTGCTTTTCTGCCAAAGAAATAGAAATCCCCCACTCCGGAAATTCCTTTTGCAGCTCCTCCAAATCCTTTCGATAGGAAAGAATCTCCTCTCCTTCAAGAGATAAAAGGGTAGGAAAATAACCTTCCTTTTCTTTCTCACTATGCTCATCCACCGGGAAATAGCCAAGACCCGCATTTTCCGAAATCGGCATGGTAAAAAGCATTCCCGGCTCTACGCTCTCTACAGCCTCCTCTTCTATCCCTTCCAAATGTAACTCCAAAGCCTTTTCGGAAGGCCGCCATTCCTGGCGCAAGGAAAGTCTTCCCCCCAAAAGCTTCGCTCTTCCGATTCTTCTTCCTTCCGGACTTTTGCTAATCTTATATAAAATTCCCCGTAATTCCTCGCTATAGGCCGGCATTTGACAAAGAGCAAAAATCCAGGAAAAAAGTTCGGTGATTCCCTCCTGCTTTAATGCAGAGGTGAAGAAAAGAGGAAAAAGCTTTCTCTCCTGTATATTTTCCTGCAAAAAGCTAAGGGGAAGCCGTCCATTTTCCAGATACTCCGCGGTTCCCTCTTCGGATAATACGGCAAGATTTTCCAGAAAGTCCTGACAGTCCTCTGAAGGAACTGCCTTCTGTCCTATAGCCGCCTTCTTCTCTGGAGCTTCCTTTTGTTCTAAAGCTGCATTCTCCTTGGAAGCTACTGTCCGGGTAAAATCCTCTTCCTGTAAAAATCTTGCCAAGTCGGAAAAAGTATAGGGAGAAAAGTTGATAATCCCCTCACAGGAAAAGGCCTCTTGGATTTCTCTTAACAAAGCTTCCCTATCCCCTTGGAAAAGGTCCATTTTATTTACCACCAAAAAAAGAGGAATTCCCTTCTCTCGCGCTCTTTCAAAGAGGTGCAACTCTCGCTTTTGAATACCGTCATTTCCGTCAATCAGCAGGATGCCGTAGTCCATAACCGCAAGACAACGCTCCATCTCCGAGGAGAACTCCTGATGTCCGGGAGTATCCAAAAGAAAAAAACGCTTATTTTCCTTGGTAAAATAAACGCTTTTTGCATAAATCGTAATTCCTTTTTTTCGTTCCAGACTGTCCTTGTCTAAAACACTATCTCCATGGTCTACCCTGCCCTTTTCCGAAATTCTTCCGCTTTCATAGAGAAGAGCCTCTGAAAGACTGGTCTTTCCTCTGTCCACATGGGCCAGTAAGCCAAGTACGATATTTTCCATACGAACCTCTGTTTCCGCCATTTCTTTTATATTTTTAGGCTTTTGGTCAAAGAAGCTTTCTGAACCTTTTGTCAAAGAAGCTTTCTGACCTTCTTCCAAAAACCTGTTTTATGAGGAATCTACTTTTTGTATTTCTCCGCAATACGAACCAAAGCTTCTACACATTCCTCCGGATTTAAGCCCTCTTCATTCAGAATTTCATGGGCACATTGCAGGTAGAGGGCCTTTCTTTCGTTATATAGGTCTTTCAGGGTAAAGCCATCGGGAATCGCCACCCCTCTTTTCACCGGGTCACCGATTCTTTTTTCCACCTCGGAAAAAGGCACATCCAAGAAAATCACCAAAGAATTCTCCCGTAAATGCTCCATAGCTCTCTTTCCGTAGCAAATAGAGCCGCCCGGAGCAAGAACCGTATTGTTCATGGAGAGCGCTGCTCCCACTTCCTCTTCCAAAAGGAGAAAGCCCTCCCTTCCCCGCTCCGCAATGATTTCCCGAAGCAACTGTCCGGTCTTTTCCTGAATCACCAAATCCATATCCAGAAAGGACATGCCTAATTTTTTCGCCAGCAATACCCCTAAGACGCTTTTCCCGCTGGAGGGCATTCCGATTAAACAAATATTCATAAGACTATCCTTTCCGCTTTCTGATGTTCCTACTTTAAGCCCACTTTTTCTACTCCGGTCTTCTTCCATAAAATCCGGCTTTTCTCTCGCCTACTTTTCGTTCTGAAAGTTCGGCTTTTCTCTCGCCTACTTTCCGTTCTGAAAGCCCGGCTTTTCTCTTACATCTGCTCCCCATAAAGGCTAAGGGGCGGAATGAGCTGTTTCTTTCTGGAAACCACATTTTCCAGCACAGCGGTAAAGCCCTCTATCTCTTCTCCGGAAAAATCAAAGCTTTCCTTCTTGGGCTCCAGCAAAAAGGCATTTTGAATCAGGCTGTCCGCTCTATGACCAACAGCCAGAAGCAGAGTATCCTGTTTTAAAATGTTGGTGAGCATCACAAAGGCCATGTCCAGATTTTCTTCTCCTAAAGCCTCCTTCGCAAAATGGAAGAGTCTGGGCTTTAAGGAAAGAAGCTCTTCTTCATTTAAGGAGCTTACCTGACTGACGCCAAAATGAATATCCCCTGCAGTAAAGGTCTTAAAGTCCTGATAGAAAATCTCCCGATCCGTCTTCTGCTTTAAATCGGAGGCGGCGGAAAACATTTCCATGGCATACTTTTCAATATCCACTCCGGCAATCTCCGCCAACGCTCTTCCTGCCATCTCATCGGTCTTGGTACAGGTAGGAGAACGGAAAAGGAGGGTATCGGAAATGATAGCGGACATCATCAAGCCTGCGGTTTGTGGATCGATTTCCACTTTATTTTCCTGATACATCAGGTACACAATAGTGCTGGTACAACCCAGGGGCTGGTTTCTAAAATACACCGGTCCCAAGGTCTGAATGGTTCCCAGTCTGTGATGATCAATGATTTCCAGAATCTCCGCATTTTCCATGCCGTCCAACGCCTGTCCCAGCTCATTATGATCCACCATAATGACCTGTTTTCCTCTGGCACCTAAAAGATTTCTACGGGAAAGCATACCCAGATATCGACCGTCCTTACTGATAACCGGGAAATCTCTGTGCCGCTTCTTCGCCATCACATCCTTAATTTCATCCACCGTATCCTCTTCTTCGAAGCTTAAAATGCCTTCCTTCGTCATAAAGAAGCTAATAGGGATGGACTGGTTAATCAGTCTTGCCGCCGTATAAGCATCATAGGAGGTTACCATGATAATCATGCCGTTTTGCTCCGCCAGGGCTTTAATCGTGGGGGAGGCATTGGCGCCCTCGCAAATGATGATACAATCCGCACCATTGTCCAAGGCGGAAAGCTGGCTCTCTGCTCTATTTCCCAGGATGACAATGTCATGGGGTTCAATATAGTAGTTCATCATTTCCGGATTGGCTGCCGCAATTAACACCTTACCGTCCTGACAATTTCGGTTGGCATCTCCGGTAATCAGAGTTGCTTCCAAGGTTTCCAGGATGTTTTTAAAAGGAGTCTCTGCCGTGGAAATGATGGCAGAATCATATACATTCATATAGGACTTGGCAATATCGGACATGGTAATGAGACCTTCCAAAATGCCGTTTTGGTTTACCGCCGGAAGGGTGACCACATGACCGTCTCTCATCATCTGATAGGCCTGCTTTAAGGACATATTTTTAGAAACTCCGGGAGTCTTCCGATAGGCAATATCGGAAACCTGAGTTTTTACATTGTCCAATAAAAGAGGAGCGTCCACCTTAAAATGCTCTAAAACAAAGCTGGTTTCCGCATTGGGATTTCCGGCTCTACAAGGGATATACCGATCTGTATTGTTAATCTTATTCTTCAAACGGGAATAAGAAATCGCCGCACAAATGGAATCCGTATCCGGATTCTTGTGGCCTGTAATCAGAACCGGCCTTTCTGTATTGTGTGGAATCTTTGATTTTTTCTCTGCCATTTGCTTTCCTCTTTCTTCTAACAACATAGGAAAATCTTAGTGCAATAGGCAGGCGCTGTCAAGAAGGGGGATGAAGTGAAGGTCTGGGAAAATGATAAGGATGCGCGACCATGCAGTATAGCATGAAATCGGAGCACGTTCCCGCTAACTTCGCCTTCGTAGAAGTGAAGGACTGTATTCATTGATGAGAGACGCTCCGATGCAGTACAGCATGAAATCGGGGCACGCTCCCGCTAACTTCGCCTTCGTAGCAGTACTAACTTCAAGCTTCGCT
>CAUSUG010000110.1:0-6980 GCA_963534765.1 uncultured Oribacterium sp. | reverse complement strand
AAATGGAGGTCGTTATGAGTTTTAAAAATATTACAGTAGCAGGCGGTGGCGTTTTGGGTTCCCAAATTGCTTTTCAGACTGCATTTTCCGGATTTTCCGTAAAGATTTGGCTAAGAAGTGAGGACTCTATCCAGAGAACCAAGCCGAAGCTGGAAAGACTTTATACCATTTATAAGAATGAGCTGACAGAAGCAAAAAAGAACCTGGGAAAGGGACTGAGCTTCTCCAGAGGATTGATTCCTGACTCTTCCTCTGTTACAGAGGCGGATATCGACAAGCTTTTGAAAAATGTAGAAAGAGCCCATAAGGATATTCTGCTTACTACCGACCTTTCTGAAGCCTGCAAGGATGCAGATTTAATTATTGAAAGTATGGCGGAGAATCCTGAGGCAAAGAGGGAATTCTATAAGGCTATCGATCCCTTCCTTTCGGAAAATACCATTGTTGCCACAAACTCTTCCAGCATGGTGCCCAGCCAGTTTAGAGACTGCCTCTCCAGACCTGAAAACTATCTGGCTATCCATTTTGCCAATAACATCTGGAAGAGCAATACCGCTGAAATCATGGGTCATGATGGCACTTCCAAAGAAGCCTATGAAGCAGTGGCGAACTTTGCCTCTGAAATTAAAATGATTCCCCTCCGTTTACATAAGGAACAGCCCGGTTACATCCTTAATTCCATGCTGATTCCCTTCTTAAGTGCCGGAGAAATGCTATTGGCCAAGGAAGTGGCAGACCCTGCCACCATTGACCTGACCTGGAGACTGGGTACCGGCTCTCCTCTCGGACCTTTCCAGATTCTGGATATCGTAGGCTTAAATACTGCCTTAAATATTGTATCCAACAATCCCCAGTCTCAGGATCCTGAAAGCGTCCCCGGAAAGATTAAGGCCATTTTAGAAAAGTATGTGTCAGAGGGTAAAATTGGAGTAAATGCAGGGGAAGGATTTTATAAGTACAAATAGCTTTTAATTCAAAGCCTATTTTCTAAAAAAGGTACAAAAATGCTCCGCTTTGGGATATTTATTTCCCAAAACGGAGCTTTTTTTCTGTATTATATTCTCTCCAGCTCATATTCCTGATAGGAATCCACCTTGCCTCCGTCATACATGGAGACCATGATAAAGCTTCCGTTTATATCGATAATCCGACCTTCCGTCTGGCTATATCGTACCAGAACCGGATCGCCGACACGAAATTCTTCCGTCTTCTTTCCGCTAAACAAACTGAGAACAGCAAAAATCCTAATGATCTTAAAGAGCAGGGTAAAGGGAAAGCTAATCAGCGCAACAAGTAATGTCCACAAAGAAATTTCCGGGACTTCTCCCTCTGTATTGCTATCTATACTGCTGTCTGTTTGAGCAGCTTCATAAAGGCCTTTGCTCTTAGCTTCCGAAGCTTTATTGTTTTTCTTTGCAGGAGGCTTCGCAAGCTTTCTATATTCTCCGTCCACTTCATATAAAACGTTTTTCTCACAAAGCTCTCGGTGCACTCGAGGGCTTAGCACATCCACTAGATACCCCATATCCTCTCCGGAAAATTGCAGTTTCGAAGCCAATGCAGCCCGATCTATCACCGAATTGGATACCACGCCATCTAAGTCAAGTAAATCATCTGCGTTAAGGGAAATCTTTCGATTCACCATGGAATGAAGCAGCATATCCAAGGTATCCTGATCTACGATTCCTTCAAACCCCAAAATTTCATCTGTACTTATGCTTTCTCCATGATTTAGGGCATAGTCTATCATTTGGCAAATCGTTTCTTTGGATACCAGGCCTTCAAAGCTCACCATATCCTCAAAGGGAAATTTCGCACCTAAGGACATCGCTTTTTTAATCAGCTTCGCATTTAATTCCTGATCCTTTATAAGTTCGGCAATATCAGAAATCTCCCAAGCCTCTCCTATCGTCTTCAAAGAGGAAATTCTTTGGCTTAAAGTGGATTTGCTCCAGTTTTCAGCCCTTTCATAAAAATCATCCCATTCCATAAGCAAATACCTTATTCCACTTTCAGCTCTATTCCCATTTCCAAGGCACGCTCCTGATAGACTTCGTTAATTTCCGACGTTACCACCAGACGCTTCTTGGCATATTTCCCCCCAAAGCGATGTGCCACCGTATCCAGTTCATAAAGGGCATGCAGGCACTGCTGGGGAGAAAGCTTTCCGCTCTTGCAGGAAATAAAACTGGGGATATAGCCCTGAAGAGACAAAACATCGATTTCATTTAAAACATCAATTCCGGAAGGTCCTTCCAGCACCCCATCCCAATCCAGATGCACTCCTACCCGGCACTCATCACTATGCCCCTTTTCCTGTAAATAAGTATAGAGCTCCAAGATGCTGCCTCCATCCCAAATATATCCCTTAATGGCCTTGTTTTTAAAGCGAAATTGGTATTTCCCCTCGGAATGTTTTAGGTCAAAAATCGCTCCTGCCCGAGACAAATCCTCCATGATTTGATAAAACTTATGGGCAGACTTTAGCTTATTGGAAGAATCCGCCAATGCCTTCAGTACCGTACTTTCCTTTCGATACACTCGCCCCTCTTCATCAGGGCTCATATTTTCTCTTAAAAACTCGGAAAAGGGATTCCAATGCTCTGAATGTTGCTTCATCACCTTTCGGATTTTTAAAATGTCTTCCCTACTCTCCTCGTCCGGAACGTCTTTAATATCCTTTTGTAATTTGTAGTTTATGACACCGCCATGCATTTCAATCAGTTTGTCCAGAGTCATAGGAACAGGTCGTTTGGTCGCTATGCCACTGATGCCTTTATGTTGTTTATCATTTAGGAACTCAAGATTGGGCTCATAAGCATTTCCCTCATCATTCTGTTTATCTCTGTTGAAATGCTCTTCCTTCGCCTCGTTGCAATGCAATGATTCCGAATTCAATTCATAAAGCTTTCCTTTGAAAATGTCGTACATGTGCATAGGTGTTTCATATTCCCGGGACAGCATCCCAAAGGCCACAAGCATCAGGCTTTCTCCCCCGGTAATGTCGAAAAAGAGCTTGGCTTTTTTGCTAAGCTCCAGCTCGATTTCCTTTCGCATAGTTTCCAAAACCGACTGCAAATTGCTTCTAGATAAGGGCAGGAAGACAATACTTTCCACAGCACAGTATTTTCTCAGAAAATTCTCCGTCTTTTCCTTCTGAGAAATAATGTCCTCATGATTTCCGAAAAACACCAGCTTATCCACCTGAAAATTCATTGCGGTAATGACATTTTCAATAGGCTCCCGGCTAAGAAATTCAAAAACAACTACCATGCTGTCGCTCCTTATGCTTATATTTCTATTCCATTATTTCTCTGGCCTTTGGAAGCCACTCTTCCCTTGCCTTTTTCTCGGTATCCTCCCGTTCATCATAGGCATCATAGGGCGCCATGGGGTCATGGGGCTTTTGCTTCTTTAAGGAGTTACAAATCTGATCCTTATGCCGAAACGCAAATTCCAAATCATCTGTCCAACCGGTATGTCCGCTAATAATTTTCGGAGAAATCCCTCTCTCCTTTATTAGCTTTTCCAGCTTTACAAGGGACTTTTTCGCCAGCTCATTGTCCTCGGCCAAAGAATTCAAGAAGCTATAGCCTCCATCCGGCCCAAACCAAATGGTATCTCCCGTGAAAAGATAGGCATCATCAATGAGATACACCAAATGCCCGAAGGTATGTCCCGGCACCAGGATAGCCTCCACTTTGATATCATCAATATAGAAAACTTCCCCATCTTTCAGGAGCCTTTTCTCATTATCCGTCTTCACCATAGGAAGCTTATAATGCCCAAATAAGACTCTTCGACGAGCCTCTCCGGTCAAATATTTATTTTCCGTCTCTCCAAGGTAGAGCTTGGCATTCCGAAAAAGCCCTGCACTATCCCTTTCCACCGCTCCTACATGATCCGTATCCAAATGGGTCAGCAGGATATGATGAATGGAAGCAGGCTCCAGTTCCAGCCACTTCATCTTCTCCGCCAGGCGCTCATAATTGTAGCCCGCATCAATCATGATGGTCTTGCCATTTTTCGTATAGAAAAAAACATTTGCCACCCATTCTCGGACCGCACTTACTCTTTCATCAATCCGCCCGGTATTTAAGGGCTTAAAAATTTCCTTTCCCCTATAGGAAAATGACATCAATACCTTCTGAAATTTAGAAGCAAATTTCGACATAGGATACCTCCTATAATGCTAACTTTTCCTCCAGTCCACAATCTGTAACTCTGCAAAGGGCTCCATCCCTAAGCAAAAAGACAACTCTGGCTTTGGCTTTATCTCCAATCTTGTCATACAGTCTTCCGGCACTCATGGACTCTCCCTTCACCGTATAAGGGCTGTTGGCCACGTAACCAATCTTTCCAAGGCCTTTTATCTTCACCAAAATAGCCTCGGAATCGAATTTATTATCCGGTTCCTTCTCCAGCTTTAGCTTCATGCCTTCCTTCAAAAACTCCGTACCAAAATAATGATTGCATCCCGTAATTGTAAAATACATCTCTTCCATGGCAAATACCATCCTTTCTATTTCAGCAATGGGTATTTTTGCTTTGCTTACTCTAAAATGTATTTTACGCAGGAAGGAGTCCGTTAAAACTGACTAGATTAAGAGGTACTACTATTTCAATAACAAGCTATACGCTCTCCTAATATCACTAATTAAATCGCTTGTGTATATTACTCTTAGAGGTGAAGAATATATGTTTATATTATACTTTGATATTTAAGCAAAAAGAAGATTTTTGTTCGATATAACCGACAAAAATCTTCTTTTTAGCTAATCTAACCGATACGGCTTCTATGATGATTATTTCCATCCATGACAATATTCAGCATTAAGTATTAGATATTGCTCAACTAATTTTTTTGCTAAAGAATAAGAGGCAACTAGTGGATGAGCAAAAAGACCGTCTACTGCATCCTGAATAGAACGCTTACAAATTGCACGGGAAGCAAGTCTTTCATATTCCTTGACACGACGAATTAAAGACAATGCTCTTTCGTCAGCTTGCAAAATCCTATGCGGCTTTACCCCTTCTTGACTAATTTCACAAGTAATTTCTACAACATCCTCATCCTTTAAGTATGGAATAGCTCCCTGATTAGGAGTACATAGAATCATAGTTCCTTTTCTATTTTCCTGCATGATTTCCATGAATTTAAGAGCTACTCCTGCATAGCCCCCATTATCCGGTGAATTTAAGTCAAAAGACCAAGGCTTATCACGATGAATGCCGGTTTCAGCAGACATATAGGCGTTTTCTCGAAGAGCATACCACTTTTCAAAACATTGAATACATTTTTCAAAATCCTGATGAACATCCAAACCGGAAAGTTCCTTTGTCATCTGCTGATTGATATATGCTATACTTTCGCCTCTTGTCTGAACCGTATGTAAAATATGTTCCACCGCCTGTTCTCTGTAGAAAAAATAATATAAATACTCATTTAAAATCATACCCATATTCTGTAGAAGCTCTTTCTCAAAAAAACGCATATCAGTCTTTAAATAAGCATCATCTCTGTCTATAAGCTCAGAAAGAACCTCTCGTCCTTCAATTTTAATGGAGGAAAAAAAGGAAAGATGATTTAAGCCATAGCACTCTCCGCTTACAGAGTGAGCATCCACATCATAGAGTTTTGCAAACTGATGTAGCATTCCACTGGGAGCATCACATATTCCATAGCAAAAATCATAGCCCATATCTCTTAAGGCTTGAGACACTACTCCTGCAGGATTAGTAAAATTAAAAACTTTAACTTCAGGTTTTGCATAAAGTTTTATTAACTTGCAATATTCCAATAAAGCTGGAATAGAGCGCATGGCAAAAGAAAAACCTGCTGCACCGGTGGTTTCTTGACCAAGAAGACCATGGGATAAAGCAATTCTTTCATCCAGAACTCTCATATGATCCCCACCGGCACGAATAGTCGTGATAATGTAGTCTGCATCCCTCACGGCTTCCACCGAATCTTTACTTAAGACAAAGCCCAATTTCGGTGCTATTCTCTTACTCACTTCCTGGGCAAGGCTACCATATATCCTGAGCTTTTCCTCATCATTATCCATAAATACCAGCTCAGTAATACGAAGAGATTCTGCTTTTTGTGCAATACTTTTTGCCAAAAATAAAGAACGGACTCCACCGCCTCCAATAACTGTCAGTTTCATTTTATATCCCTCGCTTACAATTTCCCCGGATAATATTGTCGGATTATATCTCCGGTAACCATACTTTGGTAGCATCCAAGTCCTGTGGTAGAATACCCAGCAAAAATATTTCCTAGTTTTAGCCAATTAGATATTTTATCGCTTGTCAGTATTCCATAAATAACTCCCGCCAAAAAATTATCTCCTGCACCTGTAGTATCTATAGATTTCGGAAACGATATGGCTTCAGAGAATCTTAAAGTATTATTCTCCATCCAAGCACAACCTCTGTTTCCCATCGTAACAATAGGAATTCTGGTATATTGCCCTAAAACTTTAAGAGCCTCCTCCACAGAAGTTGTTTCTGTCATCTTCATAGCTTCCTTATCATTAGGGGTAAATACATCTACAAAGGAAAGCATTTTCACAAAATCTTTGATGTTCAAGTCATCTTTCCAACCTGTATCACTAACGATAATACTTCCTTCTTCATGTAACCGCTTAGTTACTTCAATATGTCCTTTTGGTGCAAAAACAACCTTTGCATCCTTCAAGTACTGATACACTGTTTCTTCCGGTAAGCTCTCTTCACAGACTTCATCATTTCGTGTCACAAAACCTCTGTCTCTATCCCAAGAAAATACGCAAGATACAACCAAAGAATTTTTGCCTTTTCTTCTTTCTATTGTTGAATAAAAATTAGTATAATTTGTAAATCCCAGACTTTTCATTAAGTGAACACACAATTTTGACTCTTCATCTTCTCCCCAAAAAGTACCCAGCGCGGTTTTTTTTCCAAGGGAATTTAATACCTGTCTCTTATACACATCT
>CAUSUG010000109.1:0-7066 GCA_963534765.1 uncultured Oribacterium sp. | reverse complement strand
GGGTATAATAGGGCACAGCGTATTTTTTTAGAAAGAGGAAAGATGAAGAAAAGAAAATCAATACCAGGGACGATAGACCAGTATCTTCGGTGGCCCATTTGGCTTTCTCTCCTGTGGATTCCTATTTTAATTTCGTTAAGCTTTATCGATTGGAAGGCGTTTTTTGTCCTTCTCTTTTTTGCTGTAGTATATGTCTGTTTTGTACTGTATCTCTATCAGAGCAGAAAGTCCAAGCTGATGTCCTCCCTTTTGGAATTCTCCTTAAAGGCAAATGATAGCAACGCCAGACTTTTTGAAGAGATGCCTACAGCCTATTGTATCGTCAATGAAGAGGGAGGAATTCTTTGGGAAAATAAAGCCTTCCATCACATCTTACAAAAAGACAGCGGGGTAAAGAAGAATTTGCTTTCCCTTTTCCCCAATATTCAGAAAGAGATATTGACGGAAAGCGGAGCGGTCTTGGAAGTACATTCTTCCTTTAAGGACAGAAAGTACTGTATTGACCTGATTCGTGTGGATTCCTTGCAGGATGCGGAGCCGGAATCCCTTACCTTATCGGAGGAGACTCGTTTAATTGCGGTTTACCTTCGGGATGAAACGGAAGAATTGGAATTACAGCAGAAGCTGGATGAGGAGAGAATCGTAGTAGGTCTTGCCTATGTGGACAACTACGAAGAAGTTATGGAGCAGATTGAGGAGGTGAGAAGATCCCTGCTTACTGCTTTAGTGGATCGAAAGATTAACCGTTATATCGATTCTGCCAACGGCGTAGTAAAGAAAATCGAAAAGGATAAATATTTTTTCATTCTTAAGCAATCCGCTTTGGAAAAAATGATGGATGACCGCTTCTCCATTCTGGAAGAGGTGAAGAAGGTAGATGTGGGAAATGACCTCTCCGTAACCCTCAGCTTGGGTATCGGCTTCGGTGCGGGAGATTATGCCCAGAACTATGAATATGCCAGAACCAGTATGGATATGGCGCTGGGCCGTGGAGGCGACCAGGCTATCGTAAAGACCCCTGAGAAGTTAAACTTCTTCGGCGGAAAGAGCCAGAGCACGGAACGTGTTACCAGAGTAAAGGCCAGAGTGAAGGCTCAGGCCTTCCAGGAGTTAATCGAGTCCAAGGACAAGGTACTCATTATGGGACATATCAACAGCGATATGGACTGTCTGGGTTCCTCCGTGGGTGTGTATCGTATGGTTACCGCCTTGGATAAGAGAGCCTATATTGTACAGAACGGGGTAACCTCCACCATTTTACCCTTAAAAGAGCGTTTTCTGGAAAATGAAGATTATCCGAAGGATATGTTTATTGACGGAGAAACTGCGAAGGATTTGGTGGATAACAACACCATGTTGGTGGTGGTAGACTGTGACAGACCTTCCATTATTGATGAACCGGAGCTTCTTACCATGGTGAAGACCAAGGTGGTTTTTGACCATCATAGACAAAGCTCCGAAACGATTCAAGGGGCGGTATTAAGCTATTGCGAGCCCTATGCCTCCTCCGCTTCCGAGTTGATTGCGGAAATGATGCAGTATATTCGGGACGGCATCAAGGCAAAGCCTATTGAGGCGGACTGTATGTATGGCGGTATCGTGATTGATACCAGAGAGTTTACCAACCAGACCGGTGTAAGAACCTTTGAGGCGGCGGCTTATCTGAGACGTTGCGGCGCGGATATCACCAGAATCCGAAAGGTATTCAGAGAAGATTTCAGCGATTATCAGGCCAAGGCGGAGGCTATCAGTCGGGCGGATATTTACCGGGATTTCTTCGCCATCAGCAGTGTTTCCTGTGAAGGCACGGAAAGTCCCACGGTACTTGGTGCCAAGACCGCCAACGAGCTGTTAAACATTCGGGGAATTAAGGCCAGCGTGGTCTTAACCAAGGTAAATGACGTAGTGTTCATTTCTGCCCGTTCCATCGACGAGATGAATGTGCAGGTTTTAATGGAAAAGCTGGGGGGCGGAGGACACCGCACCGTGGCAGGAGCCCAGATTAAAGAGGGTGAAGTGGCAGACTGCATTGTGCAGGTCAAAAAGGCCATCGATGAGATGATTGAGGAAGGAGAAGTAGAGTAATGAAGGTAATTTTATTAAAGGACGTAAAGGCATTAGGAAAAAAGGGAGAAATCGTAGAGGTTAGTGAAGGTTATGGAAGAAATTTCATTTTACCCACCAAAACCGGTGTGCCGGCGGATGCGAAGAACTTAAATACCTTGAAGTTACAGTTGCAGAATGCGGAAAAACTGGCAGAGGAAAGACTGGCAGAGGCTAAGGAATTAAAGGAAAAGCTGGAGGCTATCAAGCTGGTGTTCACCATGAAGGCCGGAAAAGACGGAAGAGCCTTCGGTTCCATTTCCACCAAGGAAGTACAGGAGGAACTGAAGAAGCAGCACAAGCTTACTGTGGACAAGAAGAAAATGGAGCTGGATGTACCTATGAAGAATTTCGGAGGCTATGACATCAAGGTGAAGCTGCATAAGGATGTGGAAGCAACCCTCCATGTAAGCGTTCAGCCACAGGCCTAAAGAAATTTCAAGACTTCTCTCTTTTTCGAAAAATGCTAAAGAAAAGGAGAGAAGTTTTTTAGACTGAAAGTAGAGAGGGAAGAAAGAATGGCTGAACAGGAAGAGCGTCTGGTACTGAGAACCGTTCCCCATGCCAAGGAAGCAGAGGAAAGTGTCATAGGCGCTATGATTCGAGATCAGGATGCGGTGATGACCGCTTTAGAAATTCTGGTGCCGGAGGATTTTTATAACAGACAATATCATATTTTGTTTGATGCCATGCGGGAAATGTCTTCCGAGGGCGTGAGCATTGACTTTGTCAGTCTTCAAGAGCGTCTTCGAAGAAAAAAGGATGTTCCGCCGGAGTTTTTTTCTCTGGAAACCCTTAGAAATTTGGCAATTTCCGTTCCCAGTGTGGGAAATGTTCGTCTCTATGCGGAGATGGTAAAGGAAAAGTCTACCCTGCGGGCTTTGATTAAAACCAATGAGGAGATTGCAGAGCTTTGCTATAGCGGGAAAGAAGATTTGGAGACCATACTGGAAAGTACGGAGAAACGGATTTTCCAGCTGCTGATGCAGAAAAATAACCGGCAGTTTGTTCCCATTGATGAGGTGGCGATGAATGTGCTTCGACGCATTGAAGCTGCTTCCAAACAGAAGGAGTCCATCACCGGTGTGCCTACCGGCTTTATTGACCTGGATTATCGAACCGCCGGACTGCAAAAATCGGATTTGATTCTGATTGCCGCCCGTCCTTCCATGGGAAAAACCGCCTTTGTACTCAATATCCTGGACCATGTGGCGGTGAAGAAGCGGGAGCCTGCCATGGTATTCTCTTTGGAAATGTCCAAGGAGCAGCTGGTAAACCGTCTGCTCTCTTTGGAAACCTCCATTGACGCGGATAAACTGCGAAAGGGAAACCTTACCGATGAGGATTGGGGAAATCTGATTGAGGGAATTGACCGTATTTCCCATGCCAATATGGTGATAGATGATACGCCCGGAATCACGGTTTCCGAGCTTCGGGGCAAATGCCGGAAGATGAAGCTGGAAAAGGGCATTTCTCTGATTATGATTGACTATTTACAGTTGATGAGCGGAGAAAGAGGAAAACGTTCTTCGGAGAACAGACAGCAGGAAATCTCCGAAATATCCCGCTCCTTAAAGGCCATTGCCAGAGAAATGGATTGTCCGGTGATTGCCCTTTCTCAGCTTTCCCGAGCTGTAGAACAAAGACCGGATCATCGTCCCATGCTTTCCGACTTAAGAGAGTCGGGAGCCATCGAGCAGGACGCGGACATTGTAATGTTCTTATATCGTGATGATTATTACCACAAGGATTCGGAGACCCCCAATGTGGCGGAGGTTATCATTGCCAAGCAAAGAAACGGTCCCATCGGAACCGTTACCTTGGGATGGCAGCCCCAGTATACAAGATTTGTGAATGCAACAAGAGAGAAGCACTAGATAGATATAATAGGGAAAAGCTTATGGCGGATTTACTCAATAAAAATGCAAGAGATGCTGTAGCGGCAAGGGGACAGAAGCCGGAGCTTTCAAAAGAAGTTTTGGAGGATGAATATCGTAAGCTGGAAGCGGAGGGCTTTCCCGATGGGGATAGGATTCGTTTTATTTCGGCTCTTGTAAACAGTGGGGAGATATCTTATCATTATCAGCTAATCTGTAAGGACTGGGAAGAAGAGACGCAGCTTTTCTTAGAGAACAGTTTTGATTGTCATGGAGAAGAAGGTCTGAAGTTTTTGTGGGAAAAGCTTTGCGAGATGGACGAGCAGGAGAAAAGGAAGAGAGCATTTACTGCCTATTTGATGGCAGTATGTCTTTCCAAGTTAAAGTATAGAACGTTTTATACTTCTTATTGTGATTGCTTGGCAGTTTTTTTGACGGAGCTTTTGGAAAAAGAAGGAGAAGCCTTTCTTCGTGCTAAGCTGATTATTGCCCTTGGATGGGTGGGAGCTTCTAAAGAAATCGAAGTTCTTATAAAGCAAATGCATAGCGATTCGGATGCTCTTTGCAGAGCTTGGTCTGCCACAAGTCTTATGCAAATGTCTTTTCATCGGGTAAATAAGGCAGTATTACAGGAAAGTACAAAAGCGGCTTTTGCAGGAGCTATTTCGGAAGAAAAGGATGTCTATGCCTGTGGGCTGATCTTGGAATCCGTACAAACTATATTTGGGAAAAAATGGATTACAAGCTCTGCCATAGAAAATATAGAGCTTGAAAAAATAGAAAAGGCGAAGAAATCCGCCCTTAGATTTTTGCATACTAAGTAAATAAAAGGGGGAAGTAAATCCCTATGTTGCTTTATCTAAGCTCTAAGCTTTCCGCATTGTACCAAAGGAAGCCATTTTCTTTACAGTATTGTTCGATTTCTTGACTTAATTCAGAATTTGCTTGATATTCCGTAAGATAGACGGAAAGGCCGGCAGTTTTTGCTTTTTCCAAATATTCTTCATAATAGGTTTTAGTTTCTTTATCTTGAGAAAGATAGGAGGGCTTGGTAAAATCGATTTTGGTGAAGACGCATTCCTGGTTCACGCCGTCAAATAGGCTCAAAGCACTACCATCTTCTATGCTTTTTTGCACGAAAGTATCGCCTCCATTTAAAATTAGAGGGAGGGAGTATTGCTTTAGCCCTGTTAAAATCTTTTTTAAGCCCTGATAGATTTCCTCTTTGGGATATTGATAATATATGTCTGTGTTATCCAGAAAAAAACCGTCTAATCCCATGGCGGCATATTGTTTTCCTAAGCTCTTGATTAGAAAATCCTGCCACTGTGAATTGCTGACATCCATCCAGTATTCTTCCTCCCAATTTTCATAGGGAGCCAAGGTATACTTTTTAAACTGTTCATAGTAGGGGCGGAAGTTTTCCAGGGCGCCGATGTTTAGGTAGCCATAAACCTTTGTACCCCTTTCTTTAATTTCCTGTATTTGCTCGGCACTAAAGTTGGAAGGTTCAAGAACGACCATTTTATAGTCTTTTAGCTTATGAAGGTCTTTGGTATCCATTCCAAGAAATACCCCATAGTCCTGTTTGGGGCTTTCAGCCTTTGTACAGAAAATGAGAGTAAGCAAAAAGAAAACACAAAGCAGCAGGGAGGGGAAAAAGCTGATTTGTGTTTTCTTTATTTTCATGGGTTCTCCTTATTTCTCATGCACCTTGTTTTTTGATCCACTGTACTTGGATTTAGCTACCGAATGCTTTGCTCGTTTTATTTTTCATGGTAGCTTCCAAGGAATCAATCCGTACTTGTTTCTGTATTCATTTTCAGGAGTATCTTCCTGTAGTTTCCATCTTATTCTACTACCCGATATTCCTTTAGTACATGATCATCTTCAAAAATCAGGGGCTTTGCACTTAAACCGTCGGCATCCTGGTCATAGTAGCCCATTAAATAGTCATTGACCTCTTGAAGGTTGTTAAATTCATCCACCTGATAGGGGAGCTCAAAGGCCAGCTTTTCAATAAAGAGATATTTGTCTCCGTCCTGAACCAGAACGCCTACATGGCCTACAAATTCCTGCACCTTATTCTTGCCGTCATCCATGGTCATAAAGACAGAAATCATATGCATCTTGTCATTATGGAAAGAGATTTCTTTTTCCTTCCAGGATTTCTGAATTTCCTCCGCCAAAACCTTGCTGTCCTTCGTATTTGTTACGTCAATATAGGAGAATAGGGTGTCGAATTTCTTCTTATCTTCTCCGGTGAAAATGTTTTTTGCGGAAATCGCATCAAAATCGGAAAAGAGCATAGTGGTGTCTCCGGGAGTCTGATTGCCTACGGTAATGAAATCCCCCATCAAAGAATAGGCGGTAATTCTACAGTTTCTGCCTACATATCCCCCTTTATCTAACCAGGCATCCACCAGCTTATCCGTATCCAAGCTTGGAAATGCCTTATCAATGGTGGTCATTTTCTGTACAAGCTTGTCCTTTCCCACCGCATTATTGTATTCATCTACGGCGGCAAAGAAAGCTTTGATTTTCTCATCCTTCAGACCTGCATTTTTTAAAGCATTGGAAACCCGGTCTCTACTTTCCTGATCCACCAGATTGGAATATGTTAAGGAGAGCTTTGCCTTACTTACAGGCGTAAGACTGTCGGAGACATCATTGCCTTGTGTGGTCTCTGCTACGGAAACCTCATTGCCTTGTTTAGTCTCCGCTTCGGACACGTCATTAGCTTGTTTAGTCTCTTCGACTGTAGCGGTGCTTTCCTTTTTGGGGGAAGTCCCTTTATTTCCACAGGCTACGGCAAGAAGACTTAAGCCAATGAGAAAAATCCCAAATTGTTTTTTTATCATAGAAAACCTACTTTCCGAAAATGTACTATAATACTCTCAGGCATGTCTTTGCCGGAGAAAGTTTGCTCATTATGGAAGACTGTAGTTTTTCTCTTCGGGTTACAAAGAAAGGGAAATTTTGTATTCGCAAAGTTTTTCCATAGATTCCTTTCTTATAGAAATTCCTTTCGATGCTTGTATACAGAATACCGATTTTGGGCTTATAAATCAGCAATAAAGTTAATT
>CAUSUG010000108.1:0-7101 GCA_963534765.1 uncultured Oribacterium sp. | reverse complement strand
AACCCGTTAGAAACGTGCGCCGCTAGGCGCACAAGCAAAGTGAGCAGTGGTTAACCTAAACCACTGCTCAGCAGGGCGAAGTTAGCGAGAGCGTGCCCCCGGTTTAAGACCTATACAGCAGGAAAAAAAAGCTAAATATACTCCTACATCCTCTTTTTGAATCCTTCTGCATCCTCTTCGATTTCGGAAATCAGGGCTACTCTTTCTGCGTGTCTTCCCCCTTCAAATTCTGCCAAAAGGAAGCTGTCCAGAATCATCTTTGCAAGCTCAACACCTACTACTCTGGCACCAAGGCAAAGTACATTGGCATTGTTGTGTCTTCTGCCCATAGCTGCGGAATAGGGCTCTGAGCAGGGGAATGCTCGAATGCCGGGAACTTTATTGGCTGCCAAGGAAATGCCTACTCCCGTCCCGCAAATAGCGATGCCGAAGTCTGCCTTTCCCTCCTGAACAAGCTTGGCTACTTGATAGCCTGCCAAGGGATAATCATAGCGTTCCGGAGTATCTGTTCCTACATTGATAATCTCGATTCCCTGCTCCTCCAGATAGGCCTTAAGCTCCATTTTCATCTCTACAGCGGCATGATCGTTTCCCATTGCAATCTTCATTTTCATTCCTCCCCTTTTAACACGGAACACCTATTCCGGAATCTGTCACTTAACTATGGCTTTACTCTTCCAACAAGTGTTGCAGTCTAATTTTATAGACACTAGTTTTGAAATACGCTTCTCAGATTACCAAGTTCTCTTTGGGCTCTTTCCTCTAAAAGATTCTGATAAGCAAAGACTGCATAGCCTTTTACAATGCCTGTCTTTCTGGCTTCTTCCACCTGTCTTTTTAAAATATCACTTTCCGTAAACCACTCCGATACAGGATTTCCGTCCCAAACGGTGCTTCCTGCTCGGTACAGTCCTAAGCCTAGCATGAGTTCCACCTGATTTCCAGTGGAATTTGTTAAGTTCACCCAGTCTCCAAGGCTTCGCATATAGGCATGGGGAGCTTCCTGCCCTTTTCCATTTTTCGCCCTAAAGCCGTGATACATCTGGGGCATGATGTAATCAATATAGTCCTTGGATGCCATAATTTTGTCCACATCCAGGAAATACGCCACTGAAGAGCGAAGGCTTTGCAGGTTTGGCACCGGGCTTACACCGAAGACCACTCCTCTTTCTTTACACAGGCTATGTACCTGCTTTAACAATAAAGAAACCTGATTTCTCCGGTATTCTGTCAAGCTCCCTGTCTCTCCCTGTCTTTTCGCCTCCTCATACTCCGGCTCATCAAAACGTTTGCCCTCTTCTGTCAAGGAAACTCTGGGATAGAAATAATCGTCAAAATGAATACCGTCCACGGCGTAGTTATCCAAAAGCTCTTTGATGGAAGCCAGTAGTGCCTCTCTTCCTGCCGCCCTGGAGGGGTTAATATAATACTGCCCCTCATGGAGAAGCACATTTCTTTCTTCTCCGGAAGTTCTGCTCCACTTTTTCACAATGCTGCCCTCCGGAATATTTTCCCACTTGGACATGGAGCTGCTGACACGGTAAGGATTGAACCAGGCATGGACAGAAATACCCTTTTTCTTTGCCTCGGAAATCATAATCTCCAAGGGGTCAAAGCTGCCATTTCCCGGCATAAATTTAGAATAGGGGAAAACCGTCATTTTCTTCCCATAGCTGTCGGAATGGCTGTGTACATGGAGGAAAATGGTCTGAAAACCGTTCTTCTGCAGATTGTCCATAACCTTGGCCGCCTCTGCCCGAAAGGCCTGTTCTTCCTTCGGCATATTGATCCAGTCCAAATAAGAAAACCAAACCGCCCTTAACTCTTTCTGAGAGGAAAGGCTTTTCACGCCGGGCCCTGTAAGATTTGAAGCATAGGCGGAAGTCCCTGTAAAAAGGCTCAAGGAAAAAAGAAGTGTAAAAAGCAGAATAGCCAAGCTTTGTAGCAGGCTCCTCGACAGTCTGTTCCCAATACTTTTATTCTTAACGAGTATCCCTCGTAAAGTAAGCGACATCTCGTTTGTAAAGTTTCTCTCCATCGTCTCTCTTCTCCTGGGAGGCGAGCTTAGCGAGAGCGTGCCCGCATCCAATGCTATTAATGCTAGAAAGCGTGACTGTTTCTATGTCTTTACTGCCTCCTGTGATTATGCTTCTCTTCGGAAGGCTTCCACTTCTTCTTCCGTTTTGGCCAAAATGATTTTGGCGCCTAAGTTCATTAGCTTCTTTTCGAAGAACTCGTAGCCTCTTCGGATATATCCTATATCTTCCAGCACAGTGACTCCCTCTGCGGCAAGGCCTGCCAGAACCAGAGCGGCACCGGCACGTAAATCCAAGGCGTGAAGGGTTGCTCCCCGTAATTTTTCCTGTCCCAAAATGGTGGCCACTCTATCTTCCACGGTGATATCCGCCCCCATTTTCTTTAATTCCTCTACATATAAGAAACGATTTTCAAAAATCGACTCGGTAACGGTGGATTTTCCCTCCGCCAATGCCAGAGTAACGGCAATCTGGGGTTGCATATCCGTAGGAAAGCCCGGGTAGGGAAGGGTCTTAATCTTGGTACCCCTTTGCTTTTCTCCTCCGATAACTTGAATTTCCTCGTCCCCTTCATAGACAGTATTTCCCATATCCCGAAGCTTTGCGGTAATGGATTCCATGTGCTTGGGAATGATATTTTTAATCAAAATATTTCCTCTGGTCACTGCTGCAGCACACATAAAGGTACCGGCTTCAATCTGATCCGGAATCACTGCATAGGTAGTACCATGCAAACGCTCCACGCCACGGATACGGATAGTATCTGTTCCGGCGCCGCGAATATTGGCTCCCATACTGTTTAAGAAGTTGGCCACATCTACGATATGAGGCTCCTTGGCTACATTTTCCAAAATGGTCTGACCATCCGCCAGAACCGCGGCCAGCATCAGATTAATGGTTGCCCCCACGGTGACCACATCAAAATAGATGTTCTTCCCCTTTAGCTCCTCTGCCTTGGCTACAAAATAGCCGTCGGTGGTTTCCACCTCGGCACCAAGTGCGGTAAAGCCCTTGATGTGCTGGTCAATGGGTCTTTCCCCAATGGCACAGCCCCCCGGCAAGGGCACCTTGGCCTGGTGGTATTTTCCCAAAAGCGCCCCGATAAAATAATAAGACGCACGAATACGACGAATCGCATCGTCATCTATGCTTTTCATAGACAACTGATCCGCCTGAATAGACACCACATGACTTTCTATGCGGCGTACCTTCGCTCCGATGGCCCTCAAGGCCTCCAGCATAACATTTATATCTCGAACATCGGGAAGATTCTCTATAATTACTTCTTCGTCGGTAAGAAGGGCTCCTGCCACAATACCCAGTGCTGCATTCTTTGCCCCGCTGATGACTACCTCTCCACGAAGGGGATTGCCCCCTTTCATGACGAATACTTCATTCATTTTAAACCTCAAATTTTTTCGTCTCGCTCTAAATTTTTCCACAAAAAAAGCTCCTAATCATAGAGCGTTTCTTGATTATAAAGCTTTAAGGGGAAAAGTGCAAGAAATATACGCAGTTCCACAAAGCTCATTTTCAATCGTGGATTTTGGCAAAAAGCAACATTTTCACTTTATTTTAAGACAATGAAAATGCTGATGCTTTTCAAGAATAGGTAGGGACAGAACTTAGTTTGTATACAAACAGGATTTTTAAGTTTCCGAAAATTTCTTCCTAGTCTAAGAGGCTTTGAAAATCATCTTCCTCATTAAAACCGGGGTCCATGTGGGTAAGAAAATGCCAGTCTTCACTCCCTTTTTTCCTATAGAGCACCGCTTCCCCGTCTTCCGAACCGAAGTAGGCTCTCTCCGCCTCATAGCCCTTTGCTTCTAAAAATGCTTTGGCTTTTCGGTACTGACTTTCCCGTCTTGCAATATAGTCCTTCACCTCATCATTGGAAATAAGATAGGCATCTACTCTGGTGGAACCTTCCACCATACCCTTTCCCGGGGCACTTAAGTTCGGAAGCTCTTTCCAGAAAATATCTATCTCCCCTTCTTCGGTAAACATAAATTTCGTAAGAGGAACAAGATGTCCGTTGTACTGAAGCTCCAAATACTCCGGAAGCTTCCGGGCGTCTAAAGTTTCAAAGACAAATCCCTCTTCTTCCTTGCATTGATAGCCTTCCACTTGGGAAATAAAGGCTCTTCCCTCTTCCATCGTTTGGAATAAGCCGATTTCCGTCCCAACGCCTTCCTGATTTAATTCTAAAATAAACATATTGCCCCCACTATCTCTTTTCGAATCCATGGATTGATTACCCTCGGCTATCCTTTTCCAAATCCATGGATTGATTTCCTTCGGCTATCCTTTCCGAATCCATGGATTGATTTCCTTCAGCTATCCTTTCCAAATCCATGGATTGATTTCCTTCAGCTATCCTTTCCAAATCCATGGATTGATTTCCTTCAGCTATCCTTTCCGAATCCATGGATTGATTTCCTTCCTAGGCCTTCGCCTTCACTTCTTCGGGCACGTCCACATTTGTTACTCCGCAGGCAATGGCATCCACCGGGCAGGCGTTCTTACATTTTCCGCAACGGATACACTCCAAATCATTGCAGTTTTGTACCGGATCACATTGCATTTCACAAACCGCCTTACATCTTCCGCAATGAATACACTTCTGATGATCCAGAGTATAACGGAAAAAGGACACGGAATTAAAGAGAGAATAAATCGCGCCCAAGGGACAGATATACTTACAGAAGGGTCGGTAAATGATTATGGAAAGGAGGATGGTCAGAAGCAAAATCAAGCCCTTCCATGCATAGAGAAAGCCTACGGCTCCCCGCATACTAGTGTTCATCCAAACCAGAGGAATCCCTCCCTCCAGCATTCCCACGGGACAAATCAGTTTACAAAAATAAGGGGCTCCCTGTCCTATAATATCCACCAAAAACAGGGGAAGGAGAATGACGAAGACCAGTAAGATAAGATACTTCGCTTTTCGTAAAGGCTTATCCCATTTAAAGGTCTCTATCTTCTTCACAAAGGGAATCTTATGCAGTAAATCCTGTAACAGCCCAAAGGGACAGAGGTATCCGCAAACGCCTCTTCCTATCAGTGCTCCCACGAAAAAGAGAAAGCCCACCACATAGTAGCTGAACTTGTAATTCGGGCTGCCAATCACCGCCTGGAGGGCACCGATGGGGCATGAGCCCTTGGCTCCCGGACAGGAGTAGCAATTCATTCCGGGAACGCAAAGCTTCTTTAATTCTCCACTATAGATTTTTCCTGTTTTAAATCCCTCAAAGAAGGAGTTGGTCACCAAAAACCAAAAGGATTGGAAGATGTGTCGTACATTGTTTCTTGCTTTATATTTATCTTTTTTTGATTTTCCGTTGATGAATTCTTTTAACTTATCCAATGCCGATACACTCCATACATACTTTGATTGCCTTGTTCATTACCACCAGTGCCTCTCCCCGATGAACTCCCACATAGATCATGGCGATACCCATGCAAAGGAGAATCAGGGAAGTCAGCCGGGACTTTAAAATTTTCTGTTTCATATTTCACCATTTCTTTAATACAACTTGTCAAAATCAAGCCTTGTGGCTTTTCGCATAGCTTCTATAGCTTTTAAAGTTCCTTTAAGAGTTCGCATTTTACCGCTTTACTTTCGCCAATTCCTTTTCAATGATTTCCAACCAAGCCTTCTTATTGTGGGAACCGGAATAGGTCTCTCCTACAATCTGTCCCTTCTTATCCACAAAGAAGGTCTCCGGAAAGGCCTGAATCCCGCTGAGTCTGCCGTTGAAATTGCTTTTATCCGGAATCAGGAAGGGATACTCCGCCTTGCTTCTTTCCCGAATCAGCTTCGCTTTCTCTAAAGCCTCCTGATTTTCTCCGGTCTGGTCCACCGTGTCCGTTACCACCCCAACGATATTGACACCCTTATCCTTCATTTCCTTCTGAATTTCCGCAAGATCCGGAATTTCCTGCACGCAGGGACTGCACCAGGTGGCAAAAACATTGACCATGGTAAGGTCATAGTCAGAAAAATTCTTTCCGCTGAATTCCTTTCCATCAATGTCCATCGTCTGAAGATTGCTTAAGTCTGTAGCTACATTTTGGGAATCGGTGGAAAAAGCCATGGTGTTTTCCAAGTCGGACTTTTCGGACAAAACAAAGCCGTTTTCCGGACGTTCTTTTTTCTCCGTAATTTCTACGGTCGTCTGTTTCAATTCCTCTATCGTCTCTGCATCCGCTGTGCTATTTACACTAAGATAATAGCTGTATTTTCCGTCTTTAGACTCTCCCAGCTTAGTATGACTATCGCATTTTGTAATCTTTCCGATTTCTTCCTCGGAAAGACTCTTTTCAAACATCCCGATGGTGCCGATTCTTTCCAGACTCTCCTGCCACTTTTCGTAGCCGTCTCCCATCTTCCCCACTTCCGCATTTTTCTGCTCTTCTGTAAGTTTACTAAAGCTCAACAATCCGTACTTAAGCTCCTGATCTATGGGGCTTTGATCGTCCAACATCACGATGTCTTTTGCCTTCATAGCTTCCCTAATCTTCTCGGAAAGCTTGAATTTTAAGCCCAGATATTCATAGACATATTCATCTTTTACCGGCAAAGTATAGTCTGCCGGCTTAAAGCTGTCTCCATTGTTGTCCATATTTACGGACAGGCCGGCATCTTCCGGACTTACCGCAAGACTCTGTGCATCAGCGCTTTCACTGACTGCCATGGAAGACTTCTGCTCTGTAGCCACTTTATTCTGGCAGCCTGCAAGTCCAAGTCCTAAACAGATTGTCGTAACAAGACAAGCTCCTGTGAATTGCTTTTTTCTCATAATATTACCTCCTCAAACCTATTTATCAGTATACCCTTTCGTACCACAGGAAAAAACTTAAAAAAGAAAAAACTTTTTCTGAAAATATGAATACTGAAAATGCCGTATCTAAAAGCATACTACAGGGGATATATAAAATGAATATGAAATGGAAGACGAGCAGGAGTATATTGTATCCTCTCATCGCTCTAAAAGTATAACCATGGATGATTAATGGTTGCCCCCACGGTGACCACATCAAAATAGATGTTCTTCCCCTTTAG
>CAUSUG010000107.1:0-7169 GCA_963534765.1 uncultured Oribacterium sp. | reverse complement strand
TGGGGTCTTAGCTCAGCTGGGAGAGCATCTGCCTTACAAGCAGAGGGTCACAGGTTCGAGCCCTGTAGGCCCCATTTGATTATCGCGGGATGGAGCAGTCTGGTAGCTCGTCGGGCTCATAACCCGAAGGTCGTTGGTTCAAATCCATCTCCCGCAACGAAAGAGACTTTTAAAGTCTCTTTTTTTTATTGCTTTTCCGTATACTTTGTTCTATTGTAGAAAAGCAAGATTACTGCCATAGTAAGTAGAAGGGGGTAAGGATGAGAGTAGGAATATTAACCAGTGGAGGAGACTGTCAGGCTTTAAATGCAACCATGCGCGGTGTAGGAAAAAGCCTATATAACTTATTGGGAGATGTGGAAATCTATGGTTTCCTGGATGGTTACAAAGGTTTGATTTATGATGAATATCGTAAGATGGAGCGTTCCGATTTCTCCGGAATTTTAACGGAAGGCGGAACCATTCTGGGAACCAGTAGAACACCCTTCAAACAGATTCGGGAACCGGATGCCAATGGTTTGGACAAAGTTGAGGCGATGAAGCATACTTATAGAAAGCTTCGCCTGGATTGTCTTGTGGTTTTAGGAGGTAACGGTTCTTTAAAAACAGCTAATCTTTTGTCGGAAGAAGGATTGAATGTTATCGGTTGTCCCAAGACCATTGATAATGATCTGTACGGTACAGATATGACCTTCGGCTTTTATTCTGCTGTTCAAGTGGCTACCAATGCCATTGACTGTATTCATACTACGGCTGCCAGCCATGGTAGAGTATTTATTGTAGAGATTATGGGACATAAGGTAGGACTGCTTACCCTTTATGCCGGACTTGCCGGCGGCGCCGATATTATTTTGGTTCCGGAGATACCCTACGATATCAATGCGGTTTGTAAAAAGATTGCGGAGCGTCATGCCGGTGGTTCTCGTTTCTCTATCGTAGCAATAGCAGAAGGTGCCATTTCCAAGGATGAATCTAAGCTGACAAAGAAGGAATTAAAGAAGAAGCTGGCGGAGGATAGGAAGAATCATCCTTCCGTAGCCTATAAGCTGGCGAAGGAAATAGAAGAAAAAACCGGTGCTGAGGTCAGAGTAACCGTTCCCGGACACACCCAAAGAGGTGGACAGCCGGTTCCCTATGATCGTGTTTTTGCTACAAGAATCGGTGCGGAAGCTGCCAGAATGATTAAGAAGGAAAAATACGGCGTGATGCTTTCTTTAAAGAATAATGAAATCACAACGGTTCCTTTGGCAGATATTGCCGGTAAATTAAAAACGGTGGATCCGGATTCCGGAATTGTGAAGGAAGCCAAGATGCTGGGAATTTCATTTGGCGATGAAGAATAGCCGAAGATGAAGTTTTGTATAGAGCTTATTTAAAAAGAACTTGATGAACTTAGGCGCCAATTTTATCTGTTTTAACGATATAGAAGGGATAAGAAGAATTGTCATATACCGCTTTATACAGAAAATGGAGATCTCGGGATTTCGATGATTTGGTTGGACAGGATGCCATCACTCGTTCCTTTAAGAATCAGGTAAGTCATGATCGTATTGGTCATGCTTACCTTTTTTGTGGTACCAGAGGTACGGGTAAAACCTCCATGGCGAAAATCTTGGCAAGAGCTGTGAACTGCCTAAATCCTAAGGATGGAAATCCCTGTAATGAGTGTGCAAACTGTAAGGCCATTTTGTCCAATACCAGTATTAACGTATATGAAATGGACGCAGCCAGTAACAATAAGGTGGATGATATCCGCTTGATTCGGGAACAGGTGGAGTATCCACCTGTAGGCATGCGCTATAAGGTATATATCATCGACGAGGTACACATGCTGACAGAGTCGGCCCATAATGCCTTTTTGAAAACGCTGGAGGAGCCGCCGGAATACGCCATATTCATCTTGGCTACTACGGAGCCAAACGCCCTACCCATTACCATTCTTTCCCGCTGTCAGCGTTATGATTTTCGTAGAATTCCTGCAGACATTATTGCGGACAGGTTGAGACACATTGTGGAAGAAGAGCATATTGCCATTGAAGAGGAGGCTATTCATTATATTGCCCGGATGGGAGATGGCTCCATGCGTGATGCGGTGAGCCTTTTGGACCAGTGTGCCAGCTATGATTTTCAGCGAGAAATTAGCTATGAAGATACTTTGAAAATATTGGGAGCGGTGGATACCGCAGCATTTTCCCAAATGATTGCTTCCCTTCGAGAGAAAGACATAGCAAAAGCCATGACCTTAGTTTCCGAAGTTTTGGAGCAGGGAAAGGAGCTTAGCCAATATACTTCCGATTTACTGAATTATTATCGTAATATCATGTTGGCGAAAACCGTAGAGAAGATTGACGGTTTGATGGATTTATCCGCAGAAAATAAAAAACAGCTTCTTTCCGACGGGGAAAGCCTTTCCATGGAAGAAATACTTAGGGGCATTCGTTTATTGACAGAGCTTTTACATCAGTATCGTTTTGCCAGACAGAAGCGTGTCCTGCTGGAAAGCACATTGGTTAAGCTGGCTCATCCGGAGATGGAAGGGAAGACGGATGCTCTTTTACAAAGATTGCGGGAGCTGGAAGAAAAGATGGAGAAGGGAAGCTTTCTTCCTGTAGAAAGGACAGCATTTTCCAAGGAGGAAAATGGAGATGTACCGGAGGCCATGGAAAAGGAAGTTGTCCTTCCGAAAGCCCAGTATGAGGACTATATGCTTTTAAAGAAGGACTGGGATATTATCAAAAACTATTTTGATTCTCCCACGGTGAAACAGGCCTTGGCGAAATCCAGAGTTTATCCGGCAAAGGATAAGAAATCCATGGTAATTGCACCGAGCCTGGGCATGCTTTCCAATGTACTTACTGATATGGAACTCCTGGAAATCGGAAAGGTGATTTCCGCAAAATATCAAAAGGAATTTCATTTTGTTTTGGGAAAGGTGGAAACGGAAGAACGCAGTACCAGATACGTTTCCGATGAAGATTTAAATAAAATTTCCATGACGATAGAGATTAGCGATCAGGAATAAGATAAGTGCCTGTTTTGCGGAAATAAAAGGATAAAAATTCCACACTGTAAGGGAATTATAAGATTTCTCATAGATTTATTCTTGGGATTCATGGTAAAATAGTAAAAGTTATGCTTAATTTAAAATTAAGGAGGAGCTATGGCAAAGCATGGTGGATTTGGCGGGGGAATGCCCGGCATGAATATGAATAATCTGATGAAGCAGTATCAGAAGATGCAGAAGAAGCTGGAAGAAACCCAGGAGGAGCTGGCAAAAAAGGAATACCTTGCTCAGGCCGGAGGCGGTGCCGTTAAGGTCGTGCTGAACGGGGAGAGAAAGGTCTTAAGTGTCAGCCTGAATAAGGATGCCGTAGATCCGGAAGATGTGGAAACTTTGGAAGAAATGATTGTTCTGGCAATGAACCAGGCTCTTTCCGACATTGAGAAGGAATCCAATCAAGAGATGGGCAAGCTTACCGGCGGAATGGGGTTAGGATTTTAATGGAGTATTTTTCCAAGGATATGGACCGTCTGGTGCAGGAGCTTTCCAGGCTTCCCGGCATTGGTCCGAAATCCGCACAAAGATTAGCCTACTTTCTGATTAACGGAGAGAAAGAACAGGCCTACGCTTTGGCCGACAGTATCAAAAAGGCCAGAGACAGTATTCGTTACTGCAAATGCTGCTGTACCTTAACGGATGGGGAGCTTTGCCCGGTATGCAGTAGTGCGGAAAGAAACCATAAACAGATTATGGTGGTGGAAAACCCGAGAGATATGTCCGCCTATGAACGAGTAGGCAAATATCAGGGAGTATATCATGTTCTTCACGGGGCGATTTCCCCTTTGCTTGGTATCGGACCGGAGGACATCCGTTTGAAGGAGCTGATGGTTCGTTTGCAGGGAGAGGTGGAAGAGGTGATTATTGCCACCAACTCTTCTCTGGAAGGAGAAACCACCGCAAGCTATATCACAAAGCTGATTAAACCTTTAGGAGTGCCCTTAAGTCGTATTGCTTCCGGCGTTCCTGTAGGGGGAGATATAGAAAATATTGATGAAATAACACTTCTTAGAGCATTGGACGGAAGAGTCAGTTTATAGGAAGTGGAAGGGGTATTATGGACAAGTACGAGTTTAGTATCAAGGCAGAACAGATTAAAAAGTTAAGCAGTCAGGGAGATTACAAGACTGCTATGCAGATTGCGGATACCATTGACTGGAATAGGGTGCGTAATGCAAACCTTCTTTCTTCTATTGCGGATATTTATGAGTACAACGGAGAGTACGAAGAGGCTAAGGATATTCTGCTGATGGCCTTTGAGAGAGCACCGGTAGGTAAGCGTTTTCTTTATAAGCTTTCAGAGCTGTCCTTACGTTCCGGCTCTATCGAAGAGGCTATTGAATTTTACAAGGAATTCCTGGATGTCAGTCCTGAGGATCCCAGAAAATACCTGCTTCGCTATAAGATTTTGAAGGCCAAGGGGGCTATGGCCTCCCAGCTGGTGGGACCTTTGGAACAATTTACCGAAACCGAGCTGGATGAGAAGTGGCTTTATGAGTTGGCAAAGCTTTATGGTGAAGCCGGAAGAGAAGAGGATTGCATCGCCCTTTGTGATAAGATGATTCTTCTTTTCGGTATGGGAAAATATGTGGATAAGGCCCAGGATTTAAAGCTTCAGTATCGTCCCTTTGAAGAAGATACAAGAAGAGCACTCCGAAAGGAAAGCTTTGCCCTTCCGGAGGAAGAACCTGCTTTCGAAGAGAAGAAGAGTTCCGGACGGGGTGTATATGAGGACAAGCCCTCGGTTAAAGAAGTTCCGGAAGAAGCTTCCAAAGCATTGGTGCCAAAGGAAGTAAGCAGAGAAGAAATCCAAAGGGAAAAAGAAAAGCAGGCGGAGAGCAATGCGTTAAGTCGGTCGGAAGAAAAGCCGGAGCAGGAAAAGGAATCGGAAACAGAAGCATTTTCCAAGGAGGAGACTGTAGGAGCTTCCGATCAAACTTCCGATAATATGTCCCCGGAAGATTCCAAAGAAGCATCCAAAAAATATTCCGAGGACAGCTCCGAGGAGAAGGCCGAAGGAAAGGAAGCGGCACAGGAGGAAACTCCGGCAGCAACGGATAAGGATGAGTCTATCCCCACCTACCACATGATTATTGAAGCGGACACTCTGGAAGAAGGCTTCAAGATTGCGGTAGAGGAAATCAAGTATTTCCATCAGGAATACAATCTTGCGTTTAAGGTAGCGAAAACCAATGCGGACAAGCTTAATGAAAAGGGCTTCGCTCCATTTGCGGAGAAGCTGAAGGAAAGAGATTTAATTATTGAAGAAGCCGGAAAACTAAAGTACTCCGTTGTGGATGAAATCGAAAGATACATTCAAAATCCAAAGGACGCTTCTTCTATTATATTGGTGGATGTGTACGATCATTTTGATCGTATGGCTGAGGATAGACCCAGATTTATCGACTACTTCGACATCGTTTCCAACAAGGAAGAGCCGGAGGAAGAAGAGGATAACGATCTGGAAGACGTGGATCTTGAGGCTTCTGTAGAGGAGCCGGAGAAGGAAGAGCCGGAAGAGACTGTGGAAGAAGAGTACGTTCCCCATAAGCCTTCCATTTTCGACAGACCGGCACGTCCCTATACCGAGGTTTTGGAGGAAGAAGCCCGGAAGGAAGAAGCTAAGGAAAAGCAGGAAGCTCCATCAGCAATCCGTGAGGAAGCCGATTCTCGGGACTTCGAAGATGCAGAGCCCGAGGATGAGTATTATGATGATGAAAATGAAGACTACGACGAGGAAATAGAAGAGGAAGCTGTTGAGGATGCTCCTTCTGTAAGAGAAGAGAGAAGAGAAGCTCCAATCAGAGAACAGGAAGAAGACTTATCCGCTATTTCCGATGCGTTGGAAAAGCATTCTCCTCTTGGTCAAAAGGAAAAGAAAAATGCGGGAATGAGCATAGACGAGTTTGCGGAATATGCGATATCTTATGCCGACAGCATTGACTGTGCCATCACGGAGAAGGGAATCACCGCTCTCTATGAGAGAATTCAGCTTATGGAAGAGGACGGAATTATTCTGAATAAGCAAAGTGCGGAGGACCTGGTGGAGGAAGCCGCAGACCAGGCGGAGAAACCAAGCCTTGGCAAGAAGTTAAGTTCTTTCCTTCGTCCAAAGTACAATAAGGACGATAAGTTGATTTTACGAGAAGAACATTTTATGGGGTAAAATATGGGAATGAGTGAAATGGGAGTAGGCTTAGTCCTACTCCTTTCCCTTAGCGCTATGGTATGGCATGGCTACAAGAAGGGATTATTAAAAAAAATATTTGCGATGACCTCCCTGCTTCTCTCCATTGCTATGGCAAAGCTGCTTATGCCGGTGGCACAGCAGGAGCTTGCCAAGAATCAAGAGTTGCAGAAGCTGGTGCAAAATATTGCAGGCTTTTTCTTTCCGATTCAGAGAGAGGGAGCGCAGCTTTCCGATGTGATAGGCAGCAATCCTACACCGGACAAGTCTATGGAAAACATTGATTTGTTCTATCAGTTTATCGGTCTGGAACAATGGAAGGCCAATCTTTCGGAGAAAATCTTCCAGCTGGTTTATAGCGTGATTTTCTTTGTAATCTTATATCTTATTCTTCGGATTCTTTTGAAAATTGGCTTTCAAATTTTGGAGTATCTCTTTAAATTGCCGGGACTTAACCTGGTAAACCGGCTCTCCGGAGCGGCGTTATCAGCGGTGGAATGGGTATTTTGGCTTTGGTTCGCCTTGATACTTCTCAGTATTTTGCCTAACTTCCCCCTAAAGGATACGATTTTGGAAGGCTTTTCCCGACCGGGGAGTATTCCCTACATTCTGAAGGAAAGCAATCTGTTTACAAGAATCTTTTTTATGAATTAACAGAAGGAAAAACAAGATATAGAAGCCTTAAAACCAAGATATAGTTGTTTCCTGAAAATGGAAAAAAATTCCAAAAAAAAGGCAAAAAATTGCTTGACAGTCCCATAAACGGGTGTTAAGATACACAAGCTGTCGCAAAAAACAAGACAGCAAAAAGCAGAAAGAAAGCAAGGAAAATCAAGGCTTCAGCCGAGGTGAACCGAAAAACTTTTTGCAAAACTGAACCTTGAAAATCAAAGATCGAATAATACACAGACCCTGAAGATTCTT
>CAUSUG010000106.1:0-7261 GCA_963534765.1 uncultured Oribacterium sp. | reverse complement strand
AAGTATTGCTCTTTGAAAGCGCATAGCGTTCATAGTATCCGCTATCCATCTGTCTTACCAACTCCCGGTGAGTCAGATTCTCCTTAATTGCCAAGTTAATATAAAATTCTCTTTCCTCTTTATTTTTTGCTCCGGACATTATCTTCAAATGATTAGACCAGCTCAATTGTGTCAACAGTGTTGACACTTTTTCATCGTCCTTATATAGCTCATAGAATTGCTTCATTCTATATAAACCTCTGCGGTTAAAACCTTTTAATTCAGGATAGTTGGTTGAGAAAAATTCAGCTACATTATCAACGAAACCGGATCCATAAGATGCCTCCTTAGTTTTTTCACTAATGTATTTTCCAACTTCTTGATACATCAAAATCAGTTCTTCATTAACTTTTTTATAAGCACGATCCTTTGCACTTTCGACAATATTAACAATATCATCAAACTGATGATATTCTTTCCCACTGCCTGTATTTTGTATTATCATCTTATCCTTATTCATTGTTTTCTCTACCTCTAAGAATGTACTGTTTTTTACATAGAGTTATTTTACTGCTCCATAGTAAAGAGAGAGTAAAAGTATCCCTTCTTTTCCATAAGCTCAGAGAATACTCCTTCTTCCAAAATTTCTCCTTCTTTTAACACGCATATCCGATCTATACGACTTAAAATTCTGGCATCCAAGTCATGGAGTACCAAAATCTCCGTGATATTCTCCAAGGGCAAGAGGGAATCCAATACCAGATAGCTATTTTCCTTATCCAAAGCTGCGGTAATCTCATCGGCAAGAAGAATAGGGGTTTTTCGAAGAAGACTTCTGGCAATATTGATTCTTTGCCGTTCTCCACCGGAAAGAGCCGATCCATTTTCCCCGCAAGGATAGTCCAAGCCTTTCTCCGAAATCAGATTCTTTAAACCGGACTTTTTAATGGCCTGCTCAAGCTCCTCTTCACTGTATTTTTGAAAGAGCGTGATGTTCTCATAGATACTGCCGTCAAAAATAAAAACCTCCTGTTGAATATAGGAAATCGAGTGAAAGAGGCTTTCCTCGGGAAGGGTAGATAGTGCTCTATTTCCAATGGAAATCTCTCCCCCTTGACTTCCCTCAATTCCCATAAGAAGCTTTAAAATAGAGGACTTTCCTGAACCCGAAGCTCCCAGAAGAATCAGTTTTTCTCCCTCCTTTACCCGCAGCGTAAAGTCCTTCAAAACCTGCTTTTCCGGAGTATAGGAAAAGGAAATATGGGAGAAGCAAATATCTCCCTGTAAAGCCGGGATGGGAAGGGTTTTCTTATGGGAGTCTGTATCGATATGCTTATGATAATCGTCCTTAACGATTTCACCGCTCTTCTCCTGCTCCTGCCTCTCTTTCTGCTCCTGCTGTTCCTTTTGCTCCTGCTCCCCTTCTCCTATCTTCTCCCAAAATTGTTCGGAAAGAGCGTAGGCGGTTCTTGCCTTACTGAGCATTCCCGGAAGCTCTGTCACCGGATCAATGATATAGTTAATCAGTCGGGAAAAGGCCAGCACGGTTCCCACGGAAATGCTTTTGCTTCTATAGGCCACAACCGCGCACAGGAGCAAAATGGCAAACTGGGTGATATAGCCGGAAATAGCGGCAAAGTAATTGATTTTCTCCACGCATTTTTCCCGCTCTTCCATGCGCTGTTCCACCTTTTTGCAGATTTTATCGTGAAGGGCAGAAAAGATTCCTTCCACCTTATAGGACTTAATGATGGTAAAGCCAACAGCAAAATCCTTCAAAAAAGCCAGATATTCCGCATTTTCCTGGGACAAGTTCTCCTCAATCTTCTCCATATTTCTTCCGGAAAAGAGGGCGGCAAAAAAGGGAATCAGGGAAATGAGACAGGCCATGACAGCTAAGAAAAGATTGTAGCGAATCATCACCAAAACAGCCCCGATTCCGCAAATGACGATTTGCGAAAGTATGGGAATCTGATCCAAAAAATCCTCTTTGATTTTCTGTAAATCCGTATTTAGGGCGGAAAGATACACCGCCGTATTCTGTCCGTAAAACTCAGTCACCTTCTTTTTAGACAGATAATGATAAGCCGTTTTTCGGTACTGCAAAACTGCCTTAGTGCTGAACTTCGTTCGAAAATAGTAGGTACAAAGACCGGAAAAACTCACCATCAGTAAAACCGCTATGGCCATCAAAACAATTTGATGCATACTATAACGGCGATTTCCGGATAGGAAATCAATCAAAATCTGCATCAGCTGAGGTACAGAAAGAATACCCACGGATAAAACCGTGGTACCCAAAACCGCCATAAATAGATTATTCCGATTGCCTTCAAAAAAGCTTTGACTTAAGGGATTACGCTGCTTCATAACTTTTCCTTCCTGCTGTCATACTCTCTTGTCACGCTTCTATAGCTCTTCTATTCTTCTTTAAAAAGCCTCACACTAAGCTTCCGAAGTTCTTCCATTGTACTTTTCTCTATGCTTTTCCTTTACATATTTCCCTTATTCTTTTGGAAAATAAGCTTTCCTCTCTCCCCCTGTCGGTGTCTGGAATACTGAAGCTCTATGCCTTCTTTTTCCAGAGCTTCTATCCCTTGAATCTTTTCCACTGTAAGCTTCTCTCCCGGGAAAAGCAGGGGAATTCCGGGGGGGTAAAGGCTAAGATATTCCAGACAAATGCGTCCTTCCCCGTCACGAAGATTAAGCTCCTCTCCTTCTTTTAGCCCTTCTGAAATATTCAAAGTATTATCCGCTATAGAAATTTGATACAGGGCAGAGGATAGTATCTTAGATGGTAGTGATGGTAATGACTGTGCTGAACCTTCTATCCATTCAGACATTTCATCTCCCCCTTGCCTTCCCTCTCCTAACTCTTTTTCCCTATCCTCCCCAAATCTTCTTTCTATATCCTTTAGGGCCAAAAACAATCTATCCAGTTCCTCTTCCGAAATAAAAGGACCTGTCATCAAAAGCAGATTTTCTCCGCTATGCATTTCCGATTCAATACCGTAATCCTCCCGAAGAAGCTTAGCCAAGTCCCGTCCCAGCCTGAGCTCGGGAATTCCTAGGGCTCTAAGGAAAATTTTACTGCAATCCATAGCAAAGCAAGCTTTTTCCTTCTCCCAAAGAAAGGAAAAATAAGAAAGTTTTCTTGCCTTCTCTCGAAAGCCTATCATCACTTCCTTCCAATGGGCAAATAAAGCTTCTCCCTCTGTTTCCAATAGCGTCGTAGCCTTTTCCAAAGAAAGCATCAGGGGATAGGAGGGGGAGGTAGTTTGAAATACGGAAAGATAGAAAGACAGCTTTTCCCTACTGTATCTTTGTCCCTTTCCCAATACCCAGGCACTCTGGGTTAAGGAGCAAAGGGTTTTGTGGGGGCTTTGCACCACCAAATCCGCCCCTAAGCAAATGGCGGACTCCGGAAAGGAAGCTCCCTTTTTCGGAGAAAAATGGGCTCCGTGGGCTTCATCCACCAAGAGGGAAAGACCATTTTTATGGCAGAGTCTTGCAATTTCCTCCACATCGGAAACCACTCCCTCATAACTTGGGCTGGTAAAAATCAAAGCCTTACTCTTTGGAAACTCCCGTAGCAGTCTTTCCACTTCCTTCAGAGAAACCGAGCCGAAGCAGGAAAAATCCTCCCAAAACTCCGGCAAAAGAAAATGAATCTTTGCTTTTCGGAGAGATAAGGCATAAAAAACAGAGCGGTGGCAATTTCTTGCCACCACTACCTCATCTCCCTCTTCCAGTAAAGTGAAAATACCTGCCTGCAAGCCGGAGGAACTGCCATTTACCAGATAGAAGCAATCCGAACAGCCATAGTAGTCGGCCGTCCTCCCCATGGTCTCCTGCAAAATTCCTTCCGGAGCGTGGAGATTATCCAGCGCTTCTACCTCCGTATAATCGTAGGCATAGGGGAGACTTTCTCCCATTTTCAATTTTCGCTGGTGCCCCGGCATATGCAGGGGCAGGAGATTTTTTTCATTGTAGTGCTGAAAATATTTTTCTAGAGGAGAAGCGGAAGGATTCCGCTCCTCTTTCGATTGATTCTTCATTTTCTTTCCTTATCTGACAGCTATTCATCAAATTTCAAGAGAGATCTAGCCTGCTTGACGGCATCTTTCGAATAAATCTTTTCACGATTCCGTTTACAGATTCTTCTTTCATTTTCTTCCCTCTGCTTTTAAAGATTCTTCTCTAAATCCTCTACGATCTTCTTAATCGTTCCCTCTTTAAAGGGATTCATCAGGCCAACCTTTTCCTCCAATTCTGTAAAGAAAAGAGAAGCGGAATACTTGGAAAAGTCCATATAGCTCTTCCATGCCCCTTGGAAATCCTTATCCATCCAGGCCTTGTACTGTAAAGCATTGATGCCGGCAATGCAGTAATCAATGTAATAGTAAGGCAGGTCATAGATATGATGCTGCTTCTGCCAGAATCCCCCCTCTTCCATAAAGGAATTGTCCGCATAATCCAAATGGGGCTTATACTCCTGCTCCAGGGTTCTCCAAAGCAGCTTTCTCTCCTTCGGAGTCATTTTCGGATTCTTATAGACAATGTTTTGGAACTCATCCACCATGGTGCCGTAGGGGATAAACATCAGGAACTCTTCAAAATGCATGGAAAGGTAGTCCTTTGCCCGATCCCCGAAGAATAAATCCATCCAAGGCTCGGTAAAGAATTCCATGGACATGGAGTGGGTTTCCGCCGTTTCCATGGTCAACTGATTATGCTCATGAATGGGTAGATCCGCTGTAATATAGCCCTGGAAGGCGTGCCCGCATTCGTGGGTAATCACGTCACAGTCTCCGGCTGTACCGTTGAAGTTGGCAAAGATAAAGGGCATGTGGTAGTTGGGAAGCATTTCCATATACCCGCCGGTTCTCTTGTTCTTTCTGCCCAGCACATCGAAAAGCTCCATTTTCATCATATCCTGCATAAACTTGGAGGTTTCCGGAGAAAGAGCATCGTACATCTTCTGCCCTGCTGCCAGGATTTCCTCCGGTGTTCCGATGGGAGCCGGATTTCCCTCCTTGAAAAATACCCCTTCATCATAGTAATAAAGCTTGTCCAGCCCAAGGCGCTCCCTTCTTCTCTCATGAAGCTTCTGAACAAAGGGCACCAAATCCCGTTTTACCTGCTGACGGAAGGAGGCAATCTCCCTCTCCCCATAGCAGTTTCGATTCATTCTGGCATAGCCGATTTCCGTGAAATCCGGATAACCCATCATTTGCCCCTGCTCGGTACGATTCTTGACCAAAGCATCATAGATAGAATCCAGCTTCTCCCCATTGTCCTCAAAAAACTTGGTATAGGCCTTCCATGCCTTCTTACGCACCTCTCTATCCTCTGCCGTAAGATAAGGTGTCATGAGGGAAAGATTCAGGCTCTCCCCTTCCCAGGGAATCTTTGCAGAAGCCAGAAGCTTACTGTATTCGGTGGTTAGTTCATTTTCCTTTTGCATCAGGGGAATCAGGGAAATGTCCACCGCCTTCTGTGCCAGCTCCATGTTTTTAAAGGCTACATGCCCAAGCTTTTCTTCCATATAGGCTCTGTGGGGAGAATGGTAAACCCGCATTTGATAGTCCACTAAGAGATTCCGGAAAATGGGCATATTGGCATCGTAAAAGGCTCTCTCCTTCTCGTAGAAGGGATCCGTCATGTCAATATCGTTTCGAATGCTGGCGATCACACTTTCCGTCATCACATCATCCACCAGCTTATAGTATTTTTGATGCAGGGCAAAAAGCTCCTCCCCGGACTGGGCCTTATCTACCCCCTCGCAAAGCTCCAAAAAATCAGCCTTCAGTTTATCAAAATCAATTCTCTCATAGGGAAATTCGGTAAATTTCATGTTTTCCTCCAATTCATAAAGCACAATGTAAAACAATCGGTCTAAGCATAACATTTCTATGGGAATATTCCATAAGTTTTGTGTTTTTCCTTTATCCTTTTGCACAGAAAAATAGGGGATGTAAAAATCAAAATGATTTTTACAGTCCCCATCTATTAAATTCGGACACTATAAGACCAAAGAAAAAACTCATACTTATGTTTGCTTGTGTTATTTTCACACTATCCAAAATCCGAGAGATCTATAGGATCTGATGCGTATCCTTGTTTATAATTGCTGATAGCCTTATCCATATCTTTCAAAGTACGTGCAGAAATAGTATCCGGAACCGTCAATTCGAGAGGCACTAGCATAATACAACCATTTTCATATTCCTTAACGTTATAATACTGATATAAAGCACCGCGCAAAGTAACTCGCTTCTTACTGTCGAGGTGAACATAATACTCCTTTGCAGCTTTCATCATTTTCCTCCTATTTGACATTTTTCCAAGGTATTTTCAAGCCAATTTTGACACTTTTCCAAGGTATTTTTGCCCTGATTCTGACACTTTTCCAAGATTTCATAGCGATTTAACGTCCATTCACCGAAAAAAAGTCGGTAAAAATAGTTCAACTATTTTTACCGACCTTTTCTGAACAGACAATCCTAAAATCCTAACTCCAAAAGCAGAACACTGGCCTTAAAGGACATCCAAAGCAATATTTCATAGCTATGCGCCAAAAATACAAAGAAGAATAAGGCCAAAAGGGGCTTAGTCATTGAGCTTCTCTCTAAATAGCGTTGAGAACAGCGATAGAGACTGATACCGCCTCCTATAAAGCTTAGTACTTTCACTAAAATCAATCCTAAAAACGCAACATCCATATTGATTAAGCTTAGAAACACGATCAGCATAGAGAGAGAAACTAAGCCGATAAAAACAAGCCCCTCTTTTCCCCGCTTACTAATAGCTTTTCTTCCGGCTTCTTCCTGTTCTTCCTGCGGATATAAAGCTCCCTGTACCCTACGAAGGTAGAAAAGATAAGGAATAAACAAGGCCAGGAGAAATAGAGGAAGAAGATTTTTCCCCGTCAACGTAGCAAGTGTCCAAGAAAATGCCACCGGAACTGCCAGCACATAGCAAAAAATCAAAGTCAAATTTTTGTGTAAAATCCTGTCTTCGTCCATAAACACCGTCCTTTCTCAAAAGAGAGTAAAGAAGATTAGTGATCTGTTTGTTCAAGCTTCCGAATGCATTCGTTTCTCTCATTATATCCAAGAAAAAATAAAAGTCATTCCCAATTTCTTGAGAATGACTTAAAAAATTATTAGAAAGCATGGACAATTTTCTTTGGGTGAGAACATAAAAAAATATAGTTGAAAACTCTATTATGCAAATGTTTCGTCATACCCTCTGACAGATAGTTTGTCCTCTCTATATG
>CAUSUG010000105.1:0-7282 GCA_963534765.1 uncultured Oribacterium sp. | reverse complement strand
GTCTATGAATAAGAACGTGTTTAATGTCAAAAATCTTGTCACCTTTTCTATGCTGGTTGCCATTCAGATTATTTTGACCCGATTTCTGTCGGTACAGGCATGGAATTTCCGTATCGGTTTCGGCTTTGTCCCCATTGTCTTTGCCTCTATGTATCTGGGAATGGTTCCGGCTGTTTTAATTGCCTGTGTTTCCGATATCTTGGGGTGCTTTTTATTTTCCCCCTTCCCTTATATGCCGGGCTACACTCTATCTGTAGGATTAACTGCAGTGATATATAGCCTTTGTTTGGAGAAAAATCGAAGCCAATATCGTATTCTCCTTGCAATCTTAATCAGCCAGCTGCTTTGCAGCTTAGTCATCAACAGCTACTTACTGACCCTCAGCACCGGAAGCCCTCTTCTTCCTTTGATGCAGTTCCGTATTCTTCAAGTGCTGATTAACAGTATTCTTCAATACTTTGCCATTAATGCAATCGTCTTGCTGTTTGAAAAACGCAAAATTTTTCATGCTATAGCAAACTAAAACATTTATAATACAGAGTAACGAATGCAGTGCTGTTCATTGCTTTCGCTACTCTGTTTTTCTATGGGAAGAATTTGTTCTTTATATAAGGAGGATAATTTTAAAATGACTTGGGAAGAATGTATGGAGACTCTTGGGGTAAACGATTGGTACGGTTGTAAAATGGGTCTTCAACCAACCAGAAATTTATTAAAAAAATGTGGAAATCCGGAAAATAAGCTTCGGTTTATCCATATTGCCGGCTCCAACGGAAAAGGTTCCGTCGCGAAAAGCCTGCAACAGATTTTAAGTCTTTCGGGTTATAAAACCGGGATGTATATTTCCCCTCATATAGAAATCATGAATGAACGCTACACCATTGACGGAGAAATGATTTCCGATGAGGATTTAAAAAGACTTTGTCTAAAAATGCGGGAGCTAAGCGAAAGCTTGGAAGAGGAGAAACCCAATTCCTTTGAAATGCTGACTGCCCTGGCCTTTTGTTATTTTCTGGAAAAGGGTGTAGATTATGTGGTCCTGGAGGTAGGTCTTGGAGGACGACTGGATGCCACCAATGTTATTCCCCATAAAGAATTGTCCGTTATAGCCCATATCGGTTTGGAACACACCGCTATTTTGGGAGATACTTTGGAAGAAATCGCCCGTGAAAAGGGTGGTATTATTGCCGAAGATACTCCTGTGGTATTAATGCATCAGAAGCCTGATGTCATGGAAGAGATTCGAAGAATTTGCAAAGAAAAAAATGCAAAGCTACATATTACCAATCCCAAATATTTTCATTCCTATTCCTTCCATATTGACAACGGCTACCAATACTTTTCCTATCGTGAGAGACAGGAATATGCATTGTCCTTACTGGGGGATTATCAATTGGACAATGCCATGGTCATCTGTGATGCGATAGACTGTCTGAAGGAAAGAGGCATTTCCATTCCTGAGGACTGCGTAAAGCAGGGGCTTATGACGGTTACATGGCCGGGACGATTTGAAATTCTAAAAAAACGTCCTTTGATTATTCTTGATGGAGCCCACAATCCCCAGGCGGTAAACAGTTTGGTTCGCTCTATAGAAATGCTTTTTCCGAACTACAAGAAGAGAATCTTCTTTTCCGTTATGGCGGATAAGGATTATATGACCATGTTGGAGCTTTTAAAGAACAACACCCTAAGCTTTAGCTTTTTTCAGGTGGAGACACACCGAGGACAGTCTCCGGAGGTTTTAAAGAAGGAATGGCAGGAACATTTCAGTGGTGAAATTTATTGTCCCAACACCTTGGAAGAAGGTCTGGAATGGAATCTGAATGCAGTAAAAAAAGAAGAAGAGAAAACTCTCCTTCTTTGTCTGGGTTCCTTGTATCAGGTAGGTCAGATTCGAAACTTCTTTAGAAACTATTATAGCTCCCATTAGGGCATCCTATTCGATTTAGCCAAGATAGTAAGTTCTAAGAAAAAGCACTCTTAGGAATCTTACTCCTCTTCCCATTCCTCCTCTTCATCTACATAGATGGAGGGAAAATATCCCGCCTTACAATACTCTTCTCCTTCTTCATTTTCCAAGAGGGAGAAGCTTTTTTTTGCTTCGGGAAGTCTGTTTATATCCTTAACATAGTAGAGGCATAGCGTATCTCCGTCTAAGTCCATGGAAGGAATCTTCCTTTGGAAAAAGCTTAAAATTTCCCAGGTACTTAATTCACTATCATACCCCACCGCCAAAAGAAGATCTTTGCTTTCCGATCTTCGAAAATAGCACTTTGCCATGGCTCCTACTGTATTTTCTCCGAAGCTTTCCATATAAGCCAACTGTAGCTCCTGCTCCGGAATCTCCTCGCCCCCATCCAAGTATTGCTCCGCATTTTCAATATAAACCAAAATCTGAGAGAAATACTGATCCTTTAATTGAATAAAATCCATCAGATTGGAAAACGCCGTTTCTCTTGTCACTGCATTTTTCTGTGCATAATCTTCTAATACCTCTTGATACCCTATGGGGATGCTCCATTGATCCATTTTCTTTCCTTTCTTATTTTTCCAAAAATGAGCTTCTATTCCGGGAAAGGGAATTGCTTTTGAGAAATTTGCGTAATTTCTTTGCTTTTCTCTATTATCTTCTTTCCAACCCCTTTCTTTTTTCTACAATATGTTTTACTATACATACTATTCTGAAACAAGTTCATTTTTGTTTTCCTAAATAAAGGAAATCAGGGAACTTTGAGAGGAGTAGAATCATAGGCTGAGTCAAGGATAAAATGGAGGGATCAAATGAAGCTGCTGGAAGAAAGAATCAAGGCGGATGGACAAGTCAGACCGGGTAAAATTTTAAAGGTGGATAGCTTTTTAAACCATCAGTTGGACGTTTCTCTTTTGGAAGAATTATGAGCGTTTTAAGGACAAAGGGATTACTCGTATTTTAACCATTGAAGCTTCCGGAATCGCCCTTGCCTGTTGTGCAGCACAATATTTTCATGTTCCGGTTGTCTTTGCGAAAAAAGCAAAGAGTAAAAATCTTGACGGCGATCTTTACACCTCCACTGTACATTCTTTTACCTACAATAAAGATTTCACCGTAACCCTTTCCAAGAAATTCTTGGGACCTGAGGACAAGGTTTTGCTGATTGACGATTTCCTGGCTGTAGGAAAGGCTATGAGAGGTCTTATCGATATCTGTAAGCAGGCCAATGCGGAAATTTCCGGCATCGGTATCGCCATCGAAAAAGGCTTCCAGTGCGGCGGAAAAGAGCTTCGGGAAATGGGCTTCCCGGTTTATAGCCTGGCAATCATTGAAGAAATGACTGACGAAGGACAAATCAGCTTTAGAGAGAACCCATAAATTAAGAGGGCTGTAAATCAAAATAGTTTGATTTACAGCCTCTCTTTTTTCTCTACTCTTCGTTCTTATCTTCTGTTTTTTCAATATCTTCTTTTTCTTTCTCTTTAATCATCTTATCCAAGCGTAGCCACATGATTTTATAAATCACCGCGGTTAAAACTACAATAAAGAGAAAGGAAAGAAGTAAAAACGGTAGAAGCCATTTGGCGTTCAAGCTCACAGCTATCACTATGCTTGTATTCATTTAACTGCGCCTCTCTCCCAAAACAAAAGCAAAGCTTGTAACAACGCCGTCTTTATTCTGCTTAATGTTCTGCATAGAAAGAGTCGGCAGGAAGGATACGGCGTCCTTTGCGGTAATACTTGGCAGATTTTCATCCAAATAACTCATCATGGCCATCTTGGAAACCTTGATTTCCGTCTCATAAGCCACTTTTCCGCTGGCTCTGCCGTTTTTCTTCTGATAGTAAATCTTTGCCGGGAAAAGATAGTAAGAAGACTTTTCTTTTCTCTGTTTACTTTCCACTACGATGATACTGTCCGGATGAGCGGCATACAAATCAGCGGCTAGGAAGGCACGCCTTCCATCCTCATCAAAATGTACCCCTTCCTTATTTTCCTGATTCCGAAGCATTACGCCATCTTCCCCTACATAGTAAAGATTATCAACCCAGGCATCCTTAATCATATGCCCATCCTGATCGAAGAAGTAGGTCTTTCCTTCCAAGTCCAGACGACCGGTCTGCATAGTTCCATCGGAATTGAGATAGTAACGTTCTCCTCCGATATCCTGGAAACCGCTTTGCATAATTCCATTTTCATCAAAATAGTAATACTTTCCGGCAATTTCCTTCCATCCGGTAACCCGATCTCCATTTTCATCGATGTAGGAACGTCCTCCCTCTTCATCTACAAACTGGGACAGATGATACTTCTCCGGATCCAAACTAATGCTAAAGCTCTTACTGTAGCTTTCTCCCATACTGCCGTCACTGGCTTGTGCATAGGCTGTCAAAGTGTAATTACCGTTTCGACTCAGCTTTATCGGAGCAAGATATTCCTCATTCTGAATATCCTCTTTTCCTCCACTTATGCTGTAAATGATTTTCTTTCCACTGCTTTTTAAGCTGATCTCCACAGGGTCGGTAAAACTGTCTCCCTGCAAATCCGATTCCACCTTGGGATCCAGAAGAGACAATGCTGTCTGAACCTCTGTATCCTCCGGGTAGAGCTTCTTCGCTTCTTCCAATGCCTTTACCGCCTCCTGATGTCTACCGGCCTTTCCATAGGCCTCTGACAAAAGAAGATAATATTTGCTGTTCTTCGTAAGGTTAGAGGGCATTCCTTCTAAAAGAGCTATCGCCTCGTCTCCCTTTTCAGACTGAACCAGCTTTGTTCCCTTCTTCAGTAAGTTATCATATTGGGTAGCAGGCAAGTTTTGATAACAAATATATGCAATGCCCAAAACGGGAATAATTGCTAAAGGAGCTGCCTTCTTCCATTTCTGCCAGCCCTTTTTCCATTCTCCCACTGAGGTTGGAGGAATGGCTGCCTTATCCTGGAAATCATCAGGATCATCAGGAATTTCCCCCTCAAAAGCCAGCTTTTCCTCCATTTCCTTACGTTTTTCCTGTAAGGAAAGGATTTTCTCCTCCGGCTCTTCTTCATCTTCCTGCACTTCTTCCCGGAAAAGTCCTCTTTCAATAAGGGAAATGGACTCGTCTTCTAAAGGACCTTCCTCCTCTTGAGACTCTTCCTCTTGAGGGTCTTTCTCTTGAAGCTCATCTTCTTGAGACTCATCTTCTTGAGACTCATCTTCTTGAGACTCATCCTCTTGAGATTCATCCTCTTGAGGCTCATCCTCTTGAGACTCATCCTTTTGAGGCTCTTTCTCCTGAAGCTCATCTCCATGAGAATCTTCTTTAGAATCTTCCTCAGTAAATACCTCCGGTACAAATTCTTGTATTCCGGCTTCCTCTTGTGCCGATATTTCTTGTTCCGATGTCTCTTCTTTCAGTCCTTCTTGTTCCGCTTCCTCTTGTATAGATTCCTGTACCTGAGTTTCTTCCGGCTGAGACTCTTCTTCCCCATGCTCTTCCTTCTCCCGGAAAAAGGCTTCAATGAAGCTGGCTTCTTCCTGTTCCTCTGAAAGAGCATCTCTATCGATTTCTTCCTGCTCTTTTGAAAGAGCAGCTGTATCGGTTTCTTCCTTTTCCCCTGAAAGTGTATCGGTACCGGTTTCTTCCTGTTCTTTTGAAAGAGCGGCTGTATCGGTTTCTTCTTTCTCTTCCGAAGCTACAGACTCCTTTACAGCCTCTGCTTGTACAGCTTTCTCCTCAAGTTCTTTCTGTGAAACATCTTCCTCTAAAACTTCTTCCTGTGAGAGTTCTTCCTGTGAAAGTTCTTCTTGAGACAAAAACTCCTGTGTAGACAAGCTCTGCTCAAGCTTTTCCTGTTCAGGTATATCTTTTTCCAAATTATCCTGAACAGAATTTTCCTGAATAGGCTCTTCCTCCGGTGCATATTCCAACTCTCCGGCCTCTTTTTGTTCCTCCAGGAATTCATCAACATTTTTCTTCAAAGGAAGATTTTCCACAGACTCTTCCTCGCTCTCCGCCTCTTCCTGTGCCAGCATCTGTTGTTTTAAAAATTCAGGTTCTTCATCCTTCTCCGGCTCCGGCTGAACTTCAATGTTTTGAAAGGGGGAGAAAGAAAGGTCAATCAATAAGCCACAGGTAGGACAAAACCGTTGATTTTCTTTTACTTCCGTACCGCAAACTTTACACCTCATAATCTCCTCCTTATTTTTTTATTAATAAAGGACAATGTTCAGATTTCCATTTTCGTATTCAGCTAAAAATACATCAGAAATCGATTCTACTCCCTGTTCCTTTAGTCTTTCCAAAAGCCATTCCTCTGTCTTATCAATACTATCCAAAGCCTGAACCTGAATTGTTCCATCCGTAACCAGAGGGTATCTTGGGTTTTCTTCCCCCGACATTACTACAATTAGCTGTCCGTTCTGCTCCAGTACCGCTTGCTTAACGTTTCGAATACTATAGATATTATTGCTTCGTAACTTAAACATAATTTCGTGAGCAGTAAGCCCTGCCTTTCTACAAGCCTCTGTATCCAGTTTCCCTCTGCTAATCAACAAACTCGGCTCCCCATCTATGGCTTTTTTGAAAAAGGCACTATTGGTTTTTAGCCATCTTAAGCTCAAAACAAGGCAAACCCAAATCAATAAAATAATAAAATATTGTAAAAGCCCTATGTTCTCATTATATATCACACCACCGATAATGCCACCAAGAACGTAATTCTGTACTTGGTCGCTGGCAGAAGAAGGAGCTAAATTTCCTTTTCCGGTATAATTTATGACCATTACAATGGACAAAAGTCCCATTGCCAATTTAATGGCAATATTTATATAAGACACAATCATCTACTTCTCCTCAAAATTACATCAAGACCTTTTGACCCTTTAATTCTGCTTAATACTTTAAGATACTATTTTCTACTTCTCCACATCCACAATTTCTATCTGAGGATTATACACATCCATTTTTTCCAAAAGTACGTTTTCATCCACAGAAATAATACGGTAAAACTGATCTTCTTTGGTCTTAATAATCGCTCCATCTCTTGCAGCCTGGGTATTGATATACAAGTCCGTTTTATCTTCCTCCAATAGAACAGCTACCTGCTCAATCACTCTTAGAGCAGTGCTGTATTGATCATCAATTCTTTTATGACTTTGATAGTTATTAATATGTACAGAAATTGTCACAAGCACCAAAAGTAAAGCAATTAAGGATAACTCTCTATACTTAGTGGTTTTTTTGTCTCGAAAAGACATAATAAGTGCAAACAACAATAGAAGTGCCGAAATGGCTGCAAAGGTGATTTGCAGCCAGTTGGTCACTTCTATCC
>CAUSUG010000104.1:0-7286 GCA_963534765.1 uncultured Oribacterium sp. | reverse complement strand
CAATTAAAACAGACACCATATTCAAAAATAAGCCAGACTATAATATAGCATAATGTTTCCAAACAAACATGCATTTTGGGAGTGTATGAAATATGAATATGTCAAAAATTAAGCTTTCTTATAAAGATATTTCATTGGAATTTTGCCAAGAGAATCTACAATACTCTATTGTGGCCGGAAAAACGCAATGGGAGACAAAGGCAGATTTTTCTCCTTATATTGTTTTGCAGGAAAAAACAAAAGCCCTACTCTACTTTAAGGATGCCAAGACTAAAAGCCATGAGCTGATTCATACCGGTGTAGGGGAAGGAATTCGTAGCATTTACAAAGATTTTATTCTCCCTTCGTCCTATAACAATAAAAAAGAAGAGCTTCTCTCCTTCTCTTTTGAAACCTATGTCTGGATTGAGTACAGCACAAAGCAGGTCTATTTTGAATGGATTCCCTTAACAGAAGCGCCTATAGATTATATTGATAAAATCCTCTTTCCGGGACCTTTCTCTTTTCATAAGGAAAGTTCTTCGTGGTACAGCATTATCCCTAAGGAACAGGGCATCCTGATTCCCAACACCTGGGATGTAAGCTTTCATCAGGACGGGTTCAAGGGACGCTTCGGTACAGCCAGCGCCTACCTCCCCATTTTCGGACAAGTCAAGGATGGTGAGGGCTATCTTGCGGAAAGCCTTACCCCTTGGAACATGGGCTATGAGGCGGTACATGAAGCAGGTAGCATGGAAACTAGCATAGAATTTCGTATTGAACCCAGTCTTGGGCAAATGGAATATCGCCGGATTGTGCGCTATCTCTTCCTATCAAATTGCGACTACAACAGTCTTTTAAAGACTTATCGAAAGCTGGCAAGGGAGGAAGGCAAGCTAAAGACCTTAAAGGAAAAGGAAGTTGCTAATCCTTCTATAAGAAAACTTTTGGGAGCTTCCTTTGTGCACAAGGGGATAAAGACCTGTGTCCAGCCGGATTCGGAATTCTTTGACAAAGATGCTCCGGATAAAAATAACCACCTCACTACTTTCCGAAAAAGGGCAGAGGAAATGAGAGCCCTAAAAGCGGATGGCATAGAGAAGCTTTACTTCCATTTGGATGGTTGGGGAGATGCAGGCTATGACAATAAGCACCCGGATGTGGGTCCTGCCTGCATAGAAGCCGGTGGCTGGGAAGGTATGCGGGAATTGTCCGATACCATGAAAGAATTGGGCTTCCTCTTCGGTATCCATGACCAGTACAGAGATTTCTATAAAAAGGCGGAAAGCTATCATGATGATCTGGCTTGCAAAAGTCCCGATGGCAGCATTTTCACCCACGCCCGTTGGGCAGGAGGTCCTCAAGCCTACCTCTGTACCAGTCAGGCTCCCTATTATGTTCGAAGAAACTTTGAAAAACTCTTGGATGAGGGAATAAATTTAGATGGAGCTTATCTGGATGTCTTTACCTGTAACGAGGGAGATGAATGTGATAATCCCAGGCATAGAATGCGCCGGAAAGATTCCTATGAATACCGATGCCAGTGCTTCCGTTATCTTCTGAGCAAAGACATTTTACCAAGCTCCGAAGAGGTAAATGATTGGGCTGTGCCCTGGCTGGTCTTCTGCCACTACGCTCCCTATGACTTTATGCTTCGGGAGCCTGGAAGCCCCAAGTACGGAATCCCCATTCCCATGTTTAATCTGGTTTACCATGACTGTCTGGTTATTCCCTGGATGATGGAAAAGCTGCCGGAGGAGGACTACATGCTTTATGCCCTGCTAAACGGCGGTGCCCCTTATCTTATTCGAGATCCTGCCTATCTCGGCATTGACGGAGCCTTTACTTTGGAAGAGGAAATGCCTTGGGAGAAGCATTTGGAAAGGGTAGGTATTGTAAGTGATTTCCATGAAAATGTGGGAGATGCGGAGCTTGTAAAACATGAAATTTTGGATGATAAGGGACTTCGGCAAAGATCTACATTTGCAAACGGATATGCTGTAGAGGTGGATTTCCAGGCAGGAAGTTATAGAATTTCTAAAGACTAAGCCGGACTATTCCGCTGGGAAAGAAGCTTTTGACGCCTCGATTTCGCTTCAGAAAACATATCTCGTTTCATACAGTACATTCCTCTTTATAAAGTATATGCCTCTTCATAAACTGTATTTCACTTTAGAAAAGATTGGTTCATCGCAAGTGCTTGCAAATCACTTTTGCAAGGCTTGTAAAGAATAAAGCAAGAGCAAAGGAGAAAATTATGAAAAAAAGAACAGAAAAACTCTTGGCATTGGCTACCCTATTGGCCATGGGAACTACTGCATTGGCTTCCTGCGGTAATAAGGCGGCAAGCGGAGAAAGTGCTTCCGGAGAAGCAAAGTCCGAAGGAAAAGTAGCCCTTTCCATGGCAATTTGGGATGAAAAGCAAAGAGCCATGACCGAGTCTTTAGCAGAAGCTTATACCAAGGCTCATCCGGATGTCAGCATTGAAGTTCAGCTCACCCCCTATAAGGGCGGAGAATACTGGACCAAGCTGGAGGCTGCTGCCACAGGTGGAAAGGCTCCTGATGTATTCTGGTTAAATGTACTCCATACCGACAGCTATGTGGATGGGGGAATCCTGGCAGATCTTAGCGATGCTATCGCCAAGTCCGATATTAAAGATAATTTCCCTGAGTCTTTGGTAAACAACTATGTTCGTGATGGAAAGAACTACGCCGTTCCTAAGGATTTTGATACCAATGCCCTTTGGTACAATAAGGAAATCTTTGATGAGGCCGGTGTTAGCTATCCCACAAACGATATGAGCTATGAGGATTTGGTGGCTAAGGCTGAGGAGTTGAAGCAAGCCGGATTGGATGAGGGTGTTTATCCCTTTGCCTGCCCTGTAGACTTCCAAACCTGGTACTATCAGACCGTTTTTGCCAACGGCGGTTGGATTCTCAGCGAAGACAAGAAAACTTCCGGCTATGAGGATCCCAAGACCCAGGGCGGAATTCAGTGCTGGATTGATATGATTGATAAGGAACTCTCCCCCAGCTCCGCAGCTCTTTCCGAGACCTCTGCAGATGCCATGTTTGAAGGGGGACAGCTGGCAATGACCTTTGCCGGATCCTATATGGTTCCCGAGTATACTTCCAACGACAATATCAAGGATAAAATTGATTGCGTAGAGCTTCCCAGCTTTAATGGAGTAGACACAAACTGTATCAACGGTTTGGGCTTTGCGGTTTACGAGGGAAGTAAGAATAAGGAAGCAGCTACAGATTTTGCCATCTGGCTCAGCAGTAAGGAAGCTATGGACATTCAAGGAAATACCGGTGTGGTTATTTCCGCAAGAAATGAATCTCAGGAGCTCTTTGCCAAGTCCAGCGACAAGTATGCTTTAGCAGTATATACCGCCCACACAGACAAGGCATATCCCCTTCCTGTATGTAAAAATGCGGCACAGCTCTACGATATGGAATCTAAAGCTTTACAAAAGGCCTATAGCGGAGAGGAAAGTCTTGCAGAGGCTTGTAAGGCTTTAAAGACGGAAGCTGATGCATTCCTTGCCAAGAATCAATAAGCTTTACTATCCCGGGAGAAAAAGCTTCCGGGATATTTTCTCTTTAGGGTAAAGGAGTAAATATGAAATCAGCGGAGAAATTACAAGGAAAAAAGGCCGGACTATCCTGGAAAGTAAAGGACTGGATTGCAGCTTATATTTTTATTGCCCCGGTCACCATAGGACTTATGGTCTTTTATATTTGGCCCTTCATCCAAAACTTTTGGTTCAGTTTTAACGATGTCAATAAGTTCAATGTGACCCATTTTATCGGCTTGGATAACTATCGCCAGATGCTTTCTGACAAAGAGGTTTTTCAAAGCTTTGGAAACACCCTGAAATATGTGGTGGTGACCGTGCCGGTAGGTCTCTTTCTTTCTCTGGTCATTGCCGCCTTACTGAATGCCAAGATAAAAGGAAAGTCTATTTACCGCACCCTATACTTCCTTCCCTCCGTCACCATGGCGGCGGCTGTTGCCATGGTTTGGAAATGGGTTTTTAACGAGAAAATGGGTATTTTAAATGCTGTAATCACCTCCTTCGGAGGCCCTCGCATCGGCTGGCTAACCAATTCCAAAACCGCTATTTTCGTCATTATGCTGGTAGGACTTTGGATGACTGTAGGTTATAACATGATTATTCTTCTAGCCGGTATGCAGGGAATCTCCAAAACCTATTATGAGGCGGCAGCCATTGACGGAGCAGGTTCCCTGACTCAGTTTTTTAAGATTACCATCCCCTTACTGACCCCCACCATTTTCTTTGTCATGATTACCTCCATTATCAGCGCCTTTCAGGTCTTTGATGTAGTGTATATGATGGTATTGAAATCAAACCCTGCCTATGAATCCACCCAGACTGTGGTGATGCTCTTCTACCGGCAGGCCTTTGACTACGGCTATAAGGGCTATGCGGCGGCCATTTCTATTTTGATTTTTGCCGTGATTATGCTGATTACCCTGATACAGTTCTCTGTACAAAAGAAGTGGGTAAATTATTAGAAAGGAGGAAAATGATGAATCAGAAATTTTCTTGGAAAAAGCTTTTTGTTCATTTGGTTTTATTTGCCGGTCTCGGCGTAACCATCTTCCCCTTTCTTTGGATGGTGCTGACCTCCTTTAAAACCAGCGGTGAAGCAATGCAGATTCCACCAACCATTTTCCCAAAGAAATTTATTACTGTGGCTTATACCCAAATTGTAAGTTCTCTGCCCTTTGCAAGGATTTACTTTAATACGATTTTATCTACAGTGATTACGGTTGTGGCACAGCTTCTCTTCTGCGCCATGGCGGGCTATGCCTTTGCCAGAATAAAGTTTCCCTTTAAAAATCTCATCTTTATTCTGCTGCTTTCCGTCCTTATGGTACCGGGGCAGATCTTCCTGATTCCTCAGTATCTGATTATTCAGAAAATGGGGCTTTTGGATAGTATCCCCGCCCTCTTTATTCCGAACCTTTTCAGCGCCTTCGGAACCTTCTTGATGCGGCAATTTTTCCTCTCCCTACCGGAGGAACTGGAAGAAGCGGCCATTATTGACGGGTGCAACCGCTATCAGATTTTCGGGAAAATCATGTTACCCTTGGTGAAACCGGGGCTGGTGACGCTAAGTATTTTTACCTTTAAATTTGCCTGGAATGACTTTATGTGGCCCCTCATTGTAAACACCTCACCCAAAAACATGATTCTGGGGCCTGCCCTCTCCACCTTGCAGGGGCAGTACACCACCCAGTATCCCATGCAGATGGCGGGGGCGGTAATGGCGGTGATTCCCGTCATTTTGATTTTCTTCCTCTTCCAAAAACAGTTTATCGAAGGGGTGGCACAATCAGGAATTAAGGGATAAAAGAGGATGTAAGAAGATTTAATAGATTTTATTTTCATACAGTATGGGTCTGAATTTGGGGCACGCTCTCGCTAACTTCGCCACGCAGGGGTTCTAAGCTTTTATAAGACAAAAGCCATTAGCCTATTGTTGACATCCCTTTTAAATTGTGCTAAATTGCCTCCAATGACAGAGGTTGCGGGTAAGACCAGGCTACGAGTAGCTGGGGTAGCGCCTCTGTTGTTTTTTTGTATCTTTTTTATTACGTTCCCTCTTTCCAATATCAGGTAAATGATTTAGATTATCCTCCTCATACTTTTCTATAAGATCACAATCTGCTAAACTTTTTTTCCCTTGACACCATCCTAATACAGTATTAGATTTAGATTAGAAATAGAGATGTCTGGTAGCTGTTGGTGAGTAGACCTAACTTTGGCCAGCTCTCTGTTTTTTTATTGCTAAGATAGTATTTCTTTTATCGCCCATTTTCCTTTTCACAACTTCTTCTACACCTTCCCCTTTCTTTCCTTCTCCGGCATTTTCCTGTATAATTTGGAAATACTGGTTTGAGTAAGGGGGATTTCGCTATGGAATGGAAGAATTTTACATTGATTGGCTTGGGTTTGATTGGGGGATCCATTGCGAAAGCCATCAAAAAAGCCTATCCCCGGGCTAAGATTTCCGTACTGGAGAAGGATCAACATTCCGTAGAGATGGCTATTTCGGAAGGAGTCGTGGAGAAGGCTTTGCAAAGTATCGACGAAATAGATAGGAATACAGATCTTCTCTTTCTTTGTACCCCGGTAGAATATAATCTGCGTTTTTTACGAGACTTAACAGGAAAGCTTTCCTCCCATACCCTGCTGACTGACGTGGGTTCCACCAAACGCTCCATTATGGAAGAAGCGGAAGCTTTAGGACTTGCCTCCCGTTTTTGCGGTGGACACCCTATGGCAGGCTCAGAATCTTCCGGATACAAGGCCTCCGACTCTCTTCTTTTGGAAAATGCTTATTATCTCCTGACTCCGGGACAGGGCTTTCCTACAGAAGCTATCGAGAAAATGAAGCACTTCCTCTCTTCTATAGGCAGCATTCCCTTTGTGATGAGTCCGGAGGAGCATGATAAGGCTGTAGCCTGTGTGAGCCACCTCCCCCATCTGATTGCTGCAAGTCTTGTGAAGCTTTTGAAGGAAGAGGATGAGAAGGGGACCATGAAAAAGCTGGCCGCCGGAGGCTTTAAAGACATTAGCCGTATCGCCTCCTCTTCTCCCATTATGTGGCAGCAAATCTGCCTCAGTAATAAGGAACCGATTCTTCAAATGATTGCCCATTACCAAAATTTGCTGGAGGAAATCAAAGCTTCCATAGAAAAAGAAGAGCCCCAGGGCATTGCAGAGCTCTTCCGGGAATCCGGAGAATACCGGAATTCCATGGACAGCTCCGCCCAGGGACTGATTCATAGCGAATATGCAATTTCTCTTCATGTCCAGGATCATCCGGGTGCCATTTCCATTATCTCCACCATTCTGGCTTCCAACATGGTCAGCATCCGTAATCTTGGTATTAATCATAACCGGGAAAAAGGGGAAGGAGCCCTACAAATCTCCTTCTACACCGGAGAGGATTGTGAAATGGCGAAGAAGCTTCTCCATAAGTACGGCTTTGTCTTCTAAGCCCCCTCGTCCTCTACAATTTCTGCCTTAAATACCATAATGGTATCCGCATCGGAACAGCAAAACTCCGCTGTTCCTTCTTCTTGTCCGGGAATCTTTCCGCCATAGCGTAAAATATCAATATAGGGAAAGGCGCAGTGCATAGCCATAGGACAAATCTCTCCCCGCTCCGTATCAAAGTCAAAGGTCTGCCCTATATGATGCCCTCTATGACAGCCCATCTTGCCTCTTCTATCGGTAACCGTTAATTTGATTCTTGGTCTCTTTC
>CAUSUG010000103.1:0-7393 GCA_963534765.1 uncultured Oribacterium sp. | reverse complement strand
ACATGAAAAACGTGTAGTGTTCAAAAATATACAGGAGGGAAGCTATGCAGAGCAATATAGCGAAACCTTCTTTTGGCTTTCCGATTCCATGATATCCAATGAATGTTTCCTCTGTAGCGATCCCAATGTTGGCTTGTCCATGTACGAAGACCGTAGCTATGTAAAATGCTATATGGGAGATACCGGCCTTTTGCTAAGCCATGCTTTTGATGAAAATGAGCTCTTGGAAAGTGAAATCTATCGGCAGATTTTAAACGATAAACTGTCTTTAAATGAAGGTATGCTTTACGAAAATGTTATTGCGCAGATGCTTGTTGCCAATGGCCATAAGCTGTATTTCTATACCCATTATTCTGAAGAAAAACATCGAAATGATATAGAAATAGACTTTATCATCTCCAATAACAGTAAGCTAAAATACAAGATGTTTCCCATTGAAGTGAAATCCGGAAAACGATATACCACTAATTCCTTAACACGCTTTAAAGAAAAATACAAAGCTCGAATTGGAGAAGCATATATTATCCATCCAAGGAATTTACTGATTAAAGAGGATATTCTCTGCATTCCCCCTTATATGACAATATGTCTATAAAAAAGAGCGACTGTAATGATTTTTTACAGCCGCTCTTTTTTTCTTATCTTTTAAACCACCGCCGCAGTTAGTTTTCCGTCCTGCAAACGGATTTCTATATTGTCACCTTCTTTTACCCTGTCTTCCAGTATTTCCTTAGCCACCAAGGTTTCCACATGCTTTTGCATATAACGCTTCAGCGGTCTTGCACCGAAGCCGGGCTCATAGGCATTTTCCAAAATGAAGTCCAAGGCTTCCTTCTGAAGATGGATGTGCAAACGACGCTCCTGCAAACGCTTGTTGATGTCCTTCAGAATCAAATCGGCGATTCTTTCCATATCCTTCTGTACCAAAGGCTTGAAGAGAATGATTTCATCCAAACGGTTCAGGAACTCCGGACGGAAATGGTCGTGAAGGCCTTCCATAACTTCCTTCCGTACGTTCTCCGGAATGTCTCCATTTTCAGAGATACCGTCCAGAAGCGTCTGGGCACCGATATTGGAGGTCAGGATAATGATGGTGTTCTTAAAGTCCACCGTCCGTCCCTGAGAATCGGTGATTCGTCCGTCATCCAGCACCTGTAAGAGGATGTTGAACACATCCGGATGGGCCTTCTCGATTTCGTCAAAGAGCACTACCGCATAGGGCTTTCTCCGAACCGCCTCTGTCAGCTGTCCACCCTCTTCGTATCCTACATAGCCGGGAGCCGCACCAATCAAACGGGACACGGAATATTTTTCCATGTACTCAGACATATCGATACGCACCATAGCATTTTCATCATCAAAGAGGTTCTGGGCAAGGGACTTGGCAAGCTCCGTCTTACCTACACCGGTAGGTCCTAAGAAGAGGAAGGAACCGATGGGCTTTGTGGGATCCTTGATTCCCGCCTTGGAACGAAGAATAGCCTCTGTAACCTTGGTTACCGCTTCTTCCTGTCCAATCAGTCTCTTATGGATTTCATCGTCCAGATGAAGAACCTTGGAACGCTCGGACTCGTTTAACTTGGTTACCGGAATACCGGTCCAACGGCTGATGATTTTGGCGATTTCCTCCTCTGTCACCTTGTCGTGTACCAAGCCTTGAGCTTCCTTGCTTTGTGCAAGTTCCTCCGCCTCCTGCAATTCCCGTTCTACCTGGGGCAAGTCCTGATATTGCAGCTTTGCCACCTTTTCGTAGTCGTAGTTTTGCTTAGCGATATTCATTTCGGACTGAATCTTATCCTTCTTCTCTCTAAGGGTCTGAAGGTTGGATACGGCGTTACGCTCATTTTCCCACTGGGCTTTCTGCACATTAAACTGATCCCTAAGCTCGGAGAGCTCCTTCTGCAGGGTGGCCAGTCTTTCCTTGGAAAGCTGATCCTCTTCCTTCTTTAAAGCCAGTTCCTCAATCTGGAGCTGCAAAATTCTTCTTTGCATCTCGTCCATTTCCTCCGGCATGGAGTCCATCTCGGTCTTAATCATGGCGCAAGCCTCGTCCACAAGGTCAATGGCCTTATCCGGCAGGAATCTATCAGAAATGTAACGGTCGGAAAGGGTAGCTGCCGCAACCAGTGCGGAGTCGGTAATCTTTACCCCGTGGTAAACCTCATAACGCTCCTTAATGCCTCGAAGAATGGAAATGGTATCTTCCACATCCGGCTCGTCCACCATGACAGGCTGAAAACGTCTTTCCAAAGCCGGATCTTTTTCAATATATTTTCTATATTCATCCAGAGTGGTGGCTCCGATACAATGAAGCTCTCCTCTGGCCAGCATGGGTTTTAAGAGATTTCCGGCATCCATGGAGCCTTCGGTTTTTCCGGCTCCTACAATGTTGTGAATCTCATCGATGAAGAGCAGGATTTCTCCCTCGGACTTCTTCACCTCGTCCAAAACTGCCTTTAATCTTTCTTCAAACTCTCCTCTATATTTAGCGCCGGCAATCAATGCACCCATATCCAGGGCGAAAATCTTCTTCTTTTTCAAGGAATCCGGCACATCTTCCTTGGCAATTCTTTGGGCCAAGCCCTCTACCGCAGCGGTTTTACCAACCCCGGGTTCTCCGATTAAGCAAGGGTTATTCTTCTGCTTTCTGGAAAGAATACGGATGATATTACGAATTTCATCATCTCTTCCGATAATGGGGTCAAACTTCTGCTGTCTGGCTCTTTCCACCATTTCGTAACCATATTTGTTCAAAGAATCGTAGGTGCCTTCCGGATTGTCGGTAACTACCTTCTGATTGCCTCGAACGGAGGACAGAGCCTGTAAGAATCCATCCTTGGTAATATGAAACTCTTTGAAGAGCTCCTGAATCTTCTTGTCCCCGTCCTTTAAGAGGGCCAGGAAAAGATGTTCTACGGAAACATATTCATCTCCCATGGCTTTCGCATGGTCTTCCGCATTCATCATGACCTTATTGGCATCCTGGGAAAAATACTGCTGTCCCCCGGAAACCTTAGGCAGGCTGTTAATCTTCTCTTCCAGCGCTCTCTTAAAGTCTTCTACCGGAACTTCCATCTTTTCCAGAAGCTTTTCAATCAGGCTGTCTTCAATGTCTAACAAACTATATAAAATATGAAGCTGTTCAATGGCTTGATTGCCGTGGTCCAGGGCAATCTTTTGACTGTTGTTGATACTTTCAACGGATTTTTGGGTAAAACGATTAATGTTCATAGGAGTACCTCCTTTATTTTTCCTCAATATAGCTCCATTATACTCTCATTGTTAGCACTGTCAAGTGATGAGTGCTAATTCTTTTGTGATTTTTTTGTGAAATGAAAAAGAAGCTTTCTTATATAGAAAGAACAGCGCTCGGACTGCCGGCTTAAATTATTGTTAAAATTTCACTTGCTTTTTTTCCTAAGTCCCACTATACTATCCCCGTTATATATTTCATAAGGGAGTAACAAGAGCCTAGCTCGTGGATATCAACATTGCATGCAGGAAACTGCTGGTATCTACTGAAAATGTGAGACTTATGCAACCCAGTTTTTCTGAGTGGCATAGGTCTCTTTTTATTCTATGAAGAGCGCCGACCTACGACAGGCTATCTCATTTTTAGATGCAATCAGATTCTTGCCTCTTATGAAAACCTAGGGAGAAAGGGTAAAGGAAAATGAAGGATCAAAACATGGAACAGAAAAGCACAAGAAAAGTATGGCAGGACAAGGCTTATCAGATGGAGATAGCCCAGCTGCTGAGAGCCGTAGAAAGTCCGGTGGAAACAGGACTTTCCTCTGCCGAGGTAGCCAAAAGACAGGCAGAGTACGGCAGTAATGCTCTGGAAGTGGAGAAGCATTCTTCTCTATTAGAAAAATTTATAGAGCAATTTAAAGATTTTATGATTATCATCCTTTTGGCTGCTGCCGCTGTTTCTCTTTTTGCCAGCCATGAATGGCATGATGCGGTGATTATCCTTTTGGTGGTGGTTTTAAACGCTATTATGGGCGTGATTCAGGAAGCAAAGGCGGAGGAGGCTATTGATGCCTTAAAGGAAATGGCTTCTCCGGATGCCAGAGTTCGCAGAAACGGCAATGTGGAAACCATCAAATCCCATGAGCTGGTGCCGGGAGATATCGTGCTTTTGGAGGCAGGAGATATTGTTCCTGCAGATATGCGGCTCTTGGAAGCCAACTCCCTGAAGGTGGAGGAAGCGGCTCTTACCGGCGAATCCGTTCCCGTGGATAAGGACATTGCCCCCATTACTTTAGAGGATGCTGGAATCGGCGACCGGAAAAACATGGTTTTCTCCAGTACCAATGTGACCTACGGCCGTGCCGTGGCCGTGGTTACCGCCATCGGTATGGATACGGAGGTGGGACATATCGCCAATATGCTGGCTCATGCGGAAAAGACCAAGACCCCTTTACAAAGGGATCAGGACCGTTTGGGAAAGAGCTTAACCATTATGATTTTGGCCATTGCCGCAGTAACCTTTGTGGTGGGACTGCTTCGGGGAAGAGCCATTACCGATATGCTCCTGGTATCCATTTCCTTGGCGGTAGCTGCTATTCCCGAGGGCTTACCTGCCATTTCCACCATCATCCTCTCTCTGGGAACCCGTTCTATGGCGGAGAGAAAGGCTCTGGTGCGTACTCTTCCGGCGGTGGAGACTCTGGGAGGTACTCAGGTGATCTGCTCCGATAAAACCGGAACCCTGACTCTGAACCAGATGACCATTGAGAAAGTGTATTTTGACGGAAAATCACAGGATCGAAGCGCCGTAATTTCTGTAGATAATCCCCTCCTTCGCAGTCTTGTTTTGGCAAATGACAGCAAGCTGGATGCGGAAGGAAAGCTGATTGGCGATCCGACAGAAACCGCTATGGTACAGTTTGCCTTAGACCAGCATTTTCCTCTTCAGGAAAATGAAAGCAAGTACCCCCGTGTGCAGGAGCTGCCCTTTGACTCCACCAGAAAGCTGATGAGCACCTTCCATCCCTTGGGAGGGGAATTCCTTCTTTGCACCAAGGGGGCACCGGACCAGCTTTTACAGCGTTGCAGTCACATCGTGGAAAATGGAGAAGTTCGCCCCTTAACAGAGGAGGACAGAAAGGCTATCCTTTCCGAAAATACCAAAATGGCAAGAGAGGCTCTTCGTGTTCTGGCGGGAGCTTATCAGATTTGTAAGTCTGTGCCTGATTCCCCTCGTTCTGAAGAGGTGGAGCAGAACCTGATTTTTGCCGGCCTTGTGGGCATGATTGACCCGGAGCGTAAGGAAGCTGCGGCAGCAATTTCCGTTGCCAAAGGAGCCGGCGTTCGTACCGTAATGATTACCGGAGACCATGCAGAAACCGCCCAGGCCATTGCCGAGCGTTTAGGCATTCTTCCTATGGGAGAGGATAACAGAAGCCATGTACTGACAGGGGCTGAGCTGGAGCTAATGTCCGATGAGGAGCTGGAGAAGAAGGTTCCCGAGATATCCGTTTACGCCAGAGTTTCTCCGGAGCATAAGGTTCGAATCGTAAGAGCTTGGCAGAAGAACGGAAAGATTGTTTCCATGACCGGAGACGGGGTAAATGATGCTCCTGCCTTGAAGCAGGCGGATATCGGCGTGGGTATGGGAATCACCGGAACGGAAGTTTCCAAGGGTGCTTCCGACATGGTGCTGGCGGATGATAACTTTGAAACCATTGTGGTAGCCATTGAAGAAGGAAGAAAGGTCTTCTCCAATATTCAAAAGGCGGTACAGTACCTGCTTTCCGCAAACTTCGGAGAGGTGATTACCCTCTTTGTGGCAACACTCTTAGGCTGGACGATTTTACAACCGGTACATATCCTTTGGATTAACTTGGTAACAGACGTTTTCCCGGCTATTGCTTTAGGAATGGAAAAGGCTGAGCCGGATGTCATGCAGAGAAAGCCCAGAGAAAAGAGCTCCAGCTTCCTCTCCAACGGTGTACTGGAAAGCATTCTTTATCAGGGCGTTTTAGAGGGTGGATTGACTCTGTTCATCTATTGGCTGGCAGGACAGTATTTCCATGAGGAAAATCTTTCCGAGACCATGGCCTTTGCTACCCTGGGACTTTTACAGCTCTTCCATGCCTTTAATGTAAAATCCGTTTTCCGTTCTCTATTCAATGGCAATCCTTTGGACAATATTTACTTAAACGGTGCAGCGCTGCTTTCCGCCTTCCTGCTTTTAGGCGTAATTGTTACTCCGGGAATCAATCAATTCTTTGATGTAACCCCTCCAAGCCTTATGCAGTGGGGAATCGTTTTCGGAATTTCCTTCAGTATCATTGTGTTTGTAGAGATTGCAAAGGCAATTTTCAGGACGATGAGAAAGCAAGCATAAAAAAAGAGGCTATATAGCCTCTTTTTTTATGCGAGGAGATGTTATGCTCTGCTTCTCATCGTCCATGATATAAATCCCTTTTGCAAGGGCTCTTCTGTCTGCGAGCCATCTCCTCGTGAAAAGACATCCCTGTCCTTTCTAAAACTACTATTCCGAGAAATTTTCCTTCTGAAAAACCTTTTTTAATGCCCCATATTGGAACCGCTGGCTACCAGGTTTGAACCGGAAGCTACAGGCTTTGGAAGGTTGGAGCTGCTGGCCTTAGCGCCATTTTTCTTGCCGCTTGCGCCTCCTGCCCCTCCTGATCCGGAACTGCTTCCGCCGCCGGAGAAGCTGATAATGGTCTTTGTGGGAGTGGTGCTTGCTGCCGCCTCTGCGCTCTGCTTCTGCTCTACGGAAGGATATCCCTTTCCGGCCTCATATACGGGAGTGCCGTCAGCATTTACCCAATGTCCCTCAGCATCTACCTTATAGCCGTCCTTCTCGGAAGAAACCAAAAGCTCTCCGAACTTAGGGCCTTCTTCCTCCTGCAAATAGTAGGAATATCCTCCTACCCACTGCCAGCCCTGAAGAAGCTTTCCGAAGGTACCGTCGTGTAAAGTACTCATAAAGAACCATTTTCCGGCATCATTCTTCTGCCAACCGGAGAATAAAGTGCCGTCCTCCTTTAAGAAGAACCAGCTTCCGTCAGTATAAATCCAACCCTGATACTTGCTTCCGTCAGGCTTTACGAAAGACCACTGTCCCGCTTCCTGCTTCCAGCTTCCTTCTGTGTTTAATGGTGCCGCTACTGCGGGAATGGCAGATACCAGTAAAGCTGCTCCCAATCCCAATGCCAAAAGACTTCCTTTTCTTCCCATTCTTTTCATCTTTCTCTCCTTTACTTCCGTACTTACATTCTCAGTACTCTTCCTTAGAAATTCACTTGTTTGTATTATTTCTTAAAAAGTTCTTTTCCGAGAGAAATCTTAACATAAGCCATCGGCATTCTCAATATTTCTCGAAAATGTTATTAAATTTGTCAGAAATACTTTAGGA
>CAUSUG010000102.1:0-7412 GCA_963534765.1 uncultured Oribacterium sp. | reverse complement strand
TTACAAATCCTCCGCGACAAATTGAAGGGCTATGTAATAAGCCACCTAATGTAGCATAGGTCAGTAGGTGTGGCAATCTTAGTCCGTCATTACTTGTCGAAAGTGAGGAAGTGAAGGACTATAAAAATCCATAAGTTTCAGCGATTGATACAGCATATCCCTGTAAAAGGGGCAATCTGAGCCCGTCGGTACTTGCGAAAAACACAGAAACTGTGTTTTTCGCTTAGTATCCGTAAGGACAGACTTTTCATCAGAAAAGTCGTCCTGATACAGACCAACTTCCGAAGGAATTTGCTTTGCGAAGCAAAGTGAGCAGTGGGTATCAAAACCACTGCTCAGTCAAGGCGAGGTTAGCGAGAGCGTGCCCCACTTACAGGGATATGCTGCATCAAAGCGTATCTTGTATAATAATTGTAGTCCTTCACTACGAAAGGCTGCTGAGTGCAAGCATGACCCTAATACAGGTCTATACTACAACAGCGCCGGCAACTTTACTCTTCACCGCCTTCTTTTTCTTTTCTGCAAAAATCAGTACTCTATCCAAAATTCCCAATAGGGAGGGCATGAGGAAGATTACAAAGAAGAGGGAGCATACGGCGCCTCTTCCAATCAATTTTCCCAGCTGTCCGATGGCCGGAACGGAGGAGATAAAGGAAATCACATAGCCGACCACCGCCAAAATTGTTCCGGAAACGAATAGGGAGGATAGACTCTTTTCAATAGAAGCAAGAATAGCTTCCTTTCTGCTCTTTTTCTCTCTTTCTTCCTTGAAGTGATCCAAGGTCAAAATGGCGTAGTCCACCGTTGCGCCCAGCTGAATACTGGACACGATAACATAGCCGATAAAAATCATATTGGTGCCTTCCAGGAAGGAGAAGGACATATTGCTCATAATGGCCAGTTCGATAGGAATCATGGCTACAATAGCAAAGAGTACCGACTTAAAGGAAAGCATAACCACAAGAAAAATCACAATCATAGACAGGGTATTCACCTTGGCATTGTCTGTTCGAAGGATATTTTCCATGTCCATAGTGGCGGTGGTATCTCCCACCAGATAGCTGTCTTCTCCGGTGTAAACCTTTAAAATCTGTCGAATGGTGGTTACCGCCTTATAAGACTCCTGACTTTCTCCGGGAAGATTTAGGGTAATAACCATTCTGCTGTAGCCGTCTTTTCTGACTAAATCTAAAGAGGACTTCGGTACCATAAACTCCGGTACTCCCTCCGGTAATAAGGAGCTTAAGGACTGCACATTTTCCACATAAGGAAGGGAAGTTAAAAGATTTCCCAATGCCTTCTCTCTGTCGTTTCTTCCCTCCGGATAAATAGCAATCAAAAGATTTTCTTCTCCGAAAACCCCATTGATTTCTTCTTCCATTTCAGAAATCTTTGTACCTTCTCCCTTTACCACCGCACCATTACTGAAGCGGAAGTCATTCATCCCCTGCATGATATTTAAGGGATAAACTAAAAGAATAGTAAGAATCAGTACAAGAGGGCTAAGCCTGTAGGCAAGCTTTGCCAATGGCTTAAAGGAGGGCACAAAGGGCTTATGTCTGGTCTTTTCCACAAAGTTCCACATCCGAAGCAAAAGGGCCGGCATAAAGAAAATAACCGTTAAAAGGCTGAACACCACACCCTTTGCCAGCACGATTCCCATATCCTTACCGATTCCGAAGCTCATGGCGCAGAGAGCCAAAAAGCCTCCCACAGTGGTTAGAGAAGATGCCAGAATCGTGCTTAAGGATTTTCCTACCGCATAGGACAGGGCTTTTTCCTTATCCATTCCTTTTTCAAGACCGGTTTCAAAGGAGTGAAGCAAGAAGATGGCATAGTCCATGGATACTGCAATCTGCAAAATTGCCGCAACGTTATTGGTGATAAAGGACACCTTTCCTAAGAAAACATTGGTTCCCCGGTTTAAGCCTACCGCCAGCAGGATCGTAATCAGGAATAAGAAGGGCTCTCCGTAGGAATTGGTCATTACAATCAGAATCAGGAAAATGAAGCCAAGTCCCAGAGCTAAAATCAAGCCCATTTGGCTGCTTACCTGTTCCTCCACCGTCTTACTCTGTACCGCAAGGCCGGCATACACCGCCTTGTCTCCCAAAAGGCTTTCGATTTCCGTAAGAGCCTTCTTAGTTTGTACGTCACTGTCACCGTTTACAAAAACCACATGAAATAAGGCATTTCCATCCTTATAATCTAAATCCTTTTCCTTCTCCTTTTCTTCCATAAATTCAGGAGCATAGGCACTTTTAGAGCCTGTGGAAAAGCTTACCCGGTCTACGCCGGAAATATGCTCAATCTGCTCCTTATAGGAAAGGGCTTCTCCCATGGAAACATCCTTCAGCATGATTCTTGCTGTTCCGGGATAGCCGAAGCTATCCTCCATCTTCTGAATTCCCTGCTGCGTCAGAGAAGACTCCGGAAGATACTTACTTAAGTCGTAATTTACCTGCACAAAGAGGCAAAGAATCAGGGAAATGCCTAAGAGCCCCCAGAAAACTCGACTGATTTTTTCTCTATATTTAACAATAAAATCTGCACATTTTTCGCTTATACTCATTTACTTCCCTCCTTTGAAAATAGAGGTGATTCCTTTCCATACCTTGTTTGCCACTTGTCTCAGTCTATCCCAGAGGCTAGGCTCTTTCGTTTCTTTAGTCTTTACCGTTTCTTCCTTTACTTCTTTGATTTCTTCGGTACGTAAGGTCACAGCCACATCCACAATATTGTCATTTTCGGAAGGCATTAAGGACTCAATGGGTCTGTTAGGATCAATTTCCAAAACACTGGACTTTTCCCCTACATTTTCATCCCACTTCTTCTCCACAAGGGCTTCCAACTCTCCCTTGGCATTACGAACAGCTCCGGTAGAATCCAAAACAGCCTCTCCGTTTTTCAGCATTTTCTCGGTAGCATTTAAATTATTTTCAATAGAAGAATAGGCCTCCTCTCTTTTTCCCCGAAGGTAAGCATCCTGTTCTTGCAGGGTTCCTCGTAAATCCCCCATGGTTTTCTGACTGTTCTCCAAAAGAGTGTTTAAGTTCCTGCCGGTTTCCTCTCCCTTCTCCGCATAGCTTTTCAGGGTTTCCTGCAATCTCTTCACATCTTCAATGTTGTCTTCCAAAACGGAAAGACTCTCTTTAGAGTTTGTCAGTCCGGAATGGGCATTGGAGGAAAATTCCTTTAAGGCAGGACTTAGCTTTTCCATTGCAAGCTTCTGCATCTCCGCCTCTGTACCGGCCTCCTCTGCCTGCATAGAAATATATTCCTGCACCAGAGCCATAATCTGATCCTTCAAAGGAGAACCCTCCAGCTTAGCCGATAAATTCGCTAAGCTGTTCTGTACGGATCCCTGCTTTTTTGCGGAAAGTAAGGCTTCCACCTGACTAAGACTCTGCTGTGCCTTATCAATTTCTGTCTGACCGGGTACATCTCCCCGAAGGGCTACCAAAGAATCCTCCAACTCAAGCATGGCATTTTGCAAACGATTCATATTGCTCTGGCTTTCGCTGATATTGTTCTTGGTATCCCGGCTCAGTCCGTTAAAGTCCTCCACATTTTCCGTAAGGGGGCTAACGCTGTTATTTACAGTCTCCATATCCTGATAGATTTGGTCTCTACTATTCTGATAATCTCTTCCTTCTTCCTGTGTCTTCCGAAGAAGCGCCTCGCTGTTGGCGATATTTTTCTGCATCGCTTCCACGGATTTCTGAGAGGCATCCAAGGAATCCAAAAGACTGTTTCCGGCATCCTTTAGGGCATGGTAGGAGTCCTCCGACTCTTCCTTTGCCTCTCGTAAATCTGTGATTTTGTCCACCTGTGAAGAACGAAGGGGTGCCATCTGAAATTGTAGACCGGAAAAACTGAAGGAGTTGCTTCCCACCTCAATGGTAAAGTCGTCTTCCTCTCCGGGAAGAAGGACAAAAATCACTTCCTTCTTCTCTCCCAGGGATACTACCTGAGCCTTCTCCGCCTTTAGGGATAAAATGTCCTCTGCGCTAAAACTGCTTCTGGCCATCATCACATAGTTTTTCGCCGCATAATCCTGAGCATTGGGATTCTTTGTAAACTGCACATGAATTTTCACCAAGCCCTTCTCTCCCGCAAGGGTTTCCGGCTGTACCTCCAAACCGTTTAGCTCGTAGCGAATCTGAATACTCCAAGGCAAGAGACTATAAGGTTCTGCAGTTTCTCCCTCCAAAAAGAGAGAGTCCACATTTCCCTTGGACAAATCCAAGGTATGCTGATTTCCATTGGACTCTACCGCTACACTGTTGCTAAGATTTTTTACATTTTCATAAGTTCCATAATCTGTAAGACTGGAATAGCCCTTGGTTTCATACTCTCTTACCAAAGATCCCTGCTTGAATTCTCCGGTGGGGCTTAATAAGGCATAGTAGTTCTCATGATAGCGGGGCTTTTGCACCTCTGCCAAAGCCGAGATGGACAGGGCAAGGACCTGACTTAAACAAAGAGCAATACAAATCCCTCTTTTCCATTGCTTATTCCTTGCACTACTCCTTTGCTTAGCATTTCGAGTATTCTTCTGATTGTCATTCTGATTACCGTTTTGATGGTTTACTATTGCTCTATTGTATATTTTCTGATTTTTCATGCTTGTACCCTCCTTGTTCTATAAAATTCCTACCCTACTTTTGTCTTTAAGACCATTCTGTTTTCATGACAGTTTTTAAGACAAGTCTCCATACTTTTGCTCATACTGTCTTCAAGACTGCTTCCTATACTCTCTGTCCATACTATTTTCAATACTCTTTTCTTTGTTTTTCTCCTTTTTTTGCTATACTAAAAAGAAAGATATGGGCAACAGAAGATATCCTAAGCCTTTGGCAAGGGAAAAAAACGGACAATATGGGACAAATGTGGTATAAAAATGAAAAAACAAGAATGTAGAGAAAGAACCCAACGGCAGTTGGCGGAAGCCTTGGAATTTTATTTACAAAAAAAGCCCCTGGAAAAGATTACCGTTCGGGAGCTGATTGAGAAGGTCGGTATCAATCGAAAGACCTTTTATTATTATTTTCCGGATATTCAAGGACTTCTGGAGTGGATGGTAACACAAGAAAGCCAAAGATTGATTTTTGAAATTCAGAATCAGGAGGACTATGAAAATTCTCTTGCCCTGGTTTTTGATTCTATTGAGAAGAACCGTCATTTTGTAAACTGCGTTTATGATTCCATGGGTAGGGATGCTCTGGTTCGTTTCTTAAGTGAGGACTTCCGTAAGGTCATTTCCTGGGCCATGGAAAAGGGTATGGAGGATGTCTTACAGAGGAATGGGGGGAAAATAACGGAAGCTTCCAATCCCTTGGGCATTGAGCAAAAGTTTTTGGATACTCTGGTGGACAGCTATATCGCCAGCATTGCACAAATCCTGCTCCTCTATCTTCAAAAAAAGTCCCCCTTTAATAAGCAGGAATGTATTCGATTTATCTTGCGGTATCTGCAGTCCACTATGCCGGCGGCATTGGAGGAATTTGCACGATAAAAAGGGATTATAAAATAAAATCATATATTTTCCACACAATAAAGGTCTGAATCGGGGCACGCTCCCGCTAGCTTCGTCTCTTTTCTTAAAGAATATTCAGTAATGGAACGCTTTCTATTTATTAATTTATTTATTATACCGATATTACTATAGATGAAATAGCATGCAAAAACCGCATGAAATTGTTTAAAAGAAAGGGAGATGGGTTAAGAGGTAAAACTATGACAGTAACTGAAATGGCGAATTATGCCCTTAAAAAACAGGATTATGAAAAAGCCACTTCTAAACAAGGCTCTTCAGATAGCGATGGGAATCAATCTATTTCCGACTTAGAACGATCCTATCGGAATGCAGAAGCCACAGGTGGAGACAGATGGTTATGTGGTTGGAACCCCGATGTGGAGCCGAAGCATATTGTACCTTTAAGTAAAGATATTGAAGATTTAGTGAAACAGCAAATTAGAGAAAGATATTTAAAGGAACAGGGAGGTAGCTCCTTCGAGAAAGTCCATAGTTATAACGAAAAATACAAGGCCTATGCAAAGACCAGGAATGGCCCGGAAAGAATGTCCGTTCTTTATACCATAGAGGAGTTAAAGTTTTCAGAAATGGATAAAATCATGGGATATATCAAAAGTAAGGTTCCGGGCTGGCACCACCCTAAGCCCTATGATCCGGCTATTGTACAGGAGTACATTAATCAGGAAGAAGGAAAAGACAATAAGGATATTAATATTTCCGTATAAAATGTAAGTTTTACGAGATAAAAGAATCCCTAAAATCAAGCGGTATGATTTCATGTCTGCCTGGTTTTGGGGATTCTTTGGTATCTACAAAAGTGCCTACCTCTTCTTTATTTAAGTCTCTATTTTCGGAAGCATAATCCCTGCTGCCTTTTTATGTATTTCGATACTGCCCGCTTTATAGGCACCTCCGAATTCTCCGTCCAAGGTCCATTCCACCGGCTTTTCCCCCTGAAACTCCAAATAATGGGTTTTGAAAAAGCTCACATAGGGATGATCTTCCGGAATATCTCCCCGAAGGAGGGTTCCTGCAATCTCTCCCAGCTCACCGATATTTTTCGGAGAGCGAATCAGTAAAACCTCAAATTCTCCATCCGCCAAATCTATATTCATCTTCTCCTGAAGGTTCTGTCCCGGTAGCCCTGAAAAACCTGCCACGGAATAAGCGTTGGAAACGGCTCCGAAAATATACTCTCCCTCTTCGGAAAAATTTTCAGCAGAAATTTTTAGCGGAATACTCTGACTCATATTTTCCGGTAAGGTACGAAGGGATTCCAGCAAATACGCCAAATGTCCCAAATTGTTCTTTAATTCCTGGTCAGTTCCGTAGCTTACCTTGGTAAAGGCTCCAAAGGCCGCAATATAGTTAAAATATTTTCCCTGAAGACTTCCTACATCATAATAAAAGCATTTTCCTTCCACCATAGCCCTCAGATTTTCCTGCAAATCCTTGGGAATTCCTAAAGAGTAGGCAAAATCATTGGTGGAACCGCAGGGAATATAGCCCATGGGAATATCCAACTTTTCCTTCAGAATGGCATTCATAAGATAATGCAGTGTTCCGTCTCCACCGGCGCAGACCAGCAAGTCATAATCCTTCCCCAGCTTTTTTACCAGTTCTTCCGTTCGTAAGTCCCTATGCTTCGGAAGAATAGGAAAAACCGTTACGATACAGCCTAATAAGGAAAGACCTTCTACCACCCGGTAGCAAAGTTCCTTTCCCTTCCCCTGTCCACTCTGTGCATTCATTAAAAGCAATACTTTTTTCATGGTTTTCCCTCTTAGAAACTCACAATCTTACTCTATGTACAACTCTATTCCTTATAATTATTACTCTAATTTTTATTTAATATAGCCCACTGATTTTACCA
>CAUSUG010000101.1:0-7422 GCA_963534765.1 uncultured Oribacterium sp. | reverse complement strand
GCCTATACAAGCATATAGATACAATCTTCTTTTCAATGAAGACACAAGAGGTTTAAAGGTTAAGGTGTTTGAGAAAGCGGATATAGAGTGGCTTAGATTTATCCTTAAGAATCGTAGATGCGATGGATGTGTACATGATATGGACATAGTGATAGGTCCGACTGCTGATGCTGAAACTACTACAATAATTAATGAGTACTATGATGAGCTGGAGGAATTGGAATATTCTGATGAAGTATGTGAGAAGGTTATTGCTGAATTAAAACCGGAAAATCTTCCCAAGCAGTATTTTTTTAGAACGGAAAAAGCAGTAAATACACTAAGCTTTGATAAAGTGAAAAGGCAGGTGATTGAATAATGATTACGAGTGCGGATCAGAAAAAAGCTATGCGAAATATAGCTGTATTTCTTGTGGAACATATAATGAAAGATAAGGGATATTCAAGAGATGAGGCAGTTGAATTTCTGATGAAAACCACTGTTTATGCAGCCTTGATGGATGAAGAAACAGATCTTTATCTGGAATCTAGAGAATCTATCCTGGATATCTTAAAAGAGGAATTGGCCGGAAATCCGTATAGATTGCTGGTGGTATAATGATATTCTTCTATGCGTACTTTTTATCTTGGACAACATAGCTTCTTGGCAAGAGTTTAAATGTACTCTGCTAAGAAGCTATTTTTATCTCTTCAAATAGACCTCCCCCTCCATCTATGCTATACTTTCTCTGTAATTAAACTATGCTGTTTTCTGAAAGTTCTTAACGAATTTGCTCATCAAAGGAGGTCTATGATTAGCTATCGTTGTAAGCAATGTGGCGCCCAGCTGGAGCTTGGCAGTGCCGGCGGATTTCAGTGCCCTTATTGCGGGGCGAGAGCCTTTATGTCCGATGCGGAATTCAAAGGGAATCATGAGTTTCGGAAGAAGCTTTTGGCCTATTATAAGGCGAAGGCAAGTGAGAAGGAAAATGACTATAGCGGCGATACTTTATGGGAAGAGCTGGGCACAGCCACTTATCCTATGGCAAATGGCAAGAATTTAACCCTTTCCTATATGGATCGTTATCATTATCCGGAGATGGTCTGCTATTTGTGTCGGGAGTCGGTGGTCTATGTCTTTGACCGGGAGGATGGGGCAAATGCTTTTATGCTTGGCTTAAGTCGTCTTAGCTTTCCGGAAGCGGATGTAAAGTTATCAAGGTGTTTTCCAATGCTAAAGTCTAAGATTGCTTTAGATGCCGGAAAGGTCTGCCTGATTTTTACCAGAAAGCCCTACTTTTATCCCGCGGAGGTCTTTGCCCCCTTTGCTTCGGAGCATTTAGCCTGGGTGATTTCACGGATGGAAAATATCTGCTGTGCCTTGGAGTATTCGGAGCTTCAGCACGGGGATATTACGGCGTCCAGTCTTTTTGTGAATTCTCTTACCCATGAGGGAATGCTCTTCGGAGATTGGAGAAATGTGGAAAGGAAGCTTAGCAATAAGGATTTACTGGATTTACGAAAGACCGCAAAATCCGTTGCGGAAAATATCCATAGTCCGGCTCTTTTGGAGGAATTTTTATTGGCAGAGCCGGAAGGGGATGCTTTTCAGGACTTCGGCGCCTGGGATAAGGTGATCGAAGAGGGTTTTGGCGGACATCGTTTTGTTAAGATGAAATAGGAGGAAAATATGGGTTACGGCAGTTATTCAGCATCAGATTGGCAGAAATTAAAAAGTAGTAGAAAGCTCTCCAATGGGCAGAGAGTAGAGGAAGTATTTACAAGAAGAGAATGTAATCCCAAGATGAATCCGAAATTTATTGGAACCAGAGAGTGTTTCGACTCGGAGGAGCATCCCAATACAACTCCTATTGTTGTTGGTTTGGATGTGACCGGCTCCATGGGCTATCTTGCGGTGGAGCTGGCAACGGGAGCCTTAAATGAGCTGATTACCAAGCTGTATTCCACCGGCGCCGTGGCGGATCCTGCTCTGATGTGTGCGGCTTACGGAGATTTTCAGGATGCATCCCCCTTGCAGGTAACTCAGTTTGAGTCGGATATTCGTATTGCCGAGCAGCTTTTAGACATTTACTTTGAAAATCATGGAAATGGCCAGGTGGTGCCCACCTGTCTTTGGGAATTCTTATCCCGCCATACCAATATTGATGCGGTGAAGAAAAGACAGCAAAAGGGCTTTCTTTTTACCATCGGAGATATGGCGGAGATTCGCAGTGATTCGGTAGGAACGACGATTTCCCGGGTTATAGGCGACGATATCGGAACGAGTGTTACCAAAGAGGATTTATTGAATGAAGTTAAGCAATCCTTCCATGTTTTTCATATCATGATTGGCGGAGACAGTCAGGAAAATGAACAGCTGCTTCCGGGGCATTGTATCGTACTGGCAAGACAGGATATTTCCTGCCTTCCGGAAATCATTATTAGTGCCATTCAGTTGCAAAAGGGCGCTGTCTTAGAGGAAGTTCTTGGTCGCTGGGATGAGATTAATCGTCCTGTGATTAGCGCAGCATTGGCACAGCTATCCTTGCAAAGGGAAGAAGACATTTTCCTATAAGCTAAATTACTGTCATGGGCACAGGGCAGAACGCTTAGCTCAGAGAAAATAGCAGTTATTGGCATAGGATGAACTCATATCTGTAAAAGATAGAAGTCATTAGGAAAAGGATAACAACATTTATCTATGAGAACAATTGCGGTTATCGGCAAGAATTTCGGGGATGAGGGGAAAGGCTTTACTTGCAGTCGTCTTGCCTCATCCCTTAAGAAATCCCTGATTATCAAACATAACGGCGGCGGACAGGCAGGGCACACGGTAGAAGATCCGGAAGGAAAATGGCGTTTTATCCATCATCAGATTGGCGCCGGGGCGGAGTACCATGTGCCTACTTTATTTTCCGACAGCTTTATGCCGGACTTGTTTCAGCTGGGGAAGGAAGTTAAAGACTTTACGGAGCTCTTTGGCTTTCAGCCCATTCTTTATTCTGAAAAAAATGCTCGAATAACAACTATAGATGACGTACTTTTAAATATGGGAGCAGAGGTGGCCAGAGGCAAGAATCGCCACGGTTCCTGCGGTATGGGCATAGAGGAATGTGTGCAGCGAAATGCCGCCGGATTTGGAATTACTGTGGAAGAGCTTGCTACATGGAGTAAGCAGGATTTATTAGATTGTTTAAAGCATATTCGAAAAGAGTATACGGGAAGAAGGGCAAAAATCTTGGGGATTCAAGAACCAGCGTCCTCGAAAGCCATGAGGCAATCGAATTTTAGAAATCCTTCCACTACTTTGAATTCTTCGAATCCGTCTAATTCCCCGATTTTCTCGAATTTCGCAAATCTTTTGAATCCCTACCATGAGATGCTAAACAATGAGACGGTACTGGAAAACTTTGTAGAGGAAGTGAAGGAGAATGTAAAGCTTCTGAGCTTAGTGGATGCGGATAGAAAATGGCTGGAGGAGTTTCAACATTTGATTTTCGAGACAGGACAGGGCTTGCTTTTGGATCAGGACTATGAAGCTTACGCTCCTCATTTGACTTCTTCTAAAACCGGAATCCATAATTCGGCCGTCTTTTTAGAAAAACGAGGCTTATTTTTGGATGAAGCCATCTATGTGACACGTTCCTATGTCACCCGCCATGGAAATGGCCCTTTGCCCTGTGAGGTGGACCGTTCTGAACTTCCCGGGGTAGGAGAGGACTTGACCAATCAGCCCAATGAATGGCAAGGGATACTGCGCTATGCAAAGCATGAGTGCTTGGAGGCATTTTTTGCGCCGGTAGTAAGAGATAGAGATTCTGTAAATTGCTTAGAGTGTATGGGCGAAACAAAACGTCCCAAGCATCCCAAACTCGCCATCCTTGTTACCCAGCTATCGGAAACAGGAAATCAACTATACTTTGATGAGGGAAACATTCCCTTTGAAACAATTCAAAAAGCGGGAGAGGAGCTGGGGATTTCTTGCGTAAAAGATATCGGAGGTTAATCCATGAAAATATTACTGACAGCCTTTACTCCCTTTGACGGGGAGAGCATTAACCCGGCGCTGGAGGCGATGAAGCTTTTGCCGGACAAAATAGGAAATCTTGAAGTCCTTAAGCTGGAAGTTCCAACAGTTTTTGGAAAGTCCGCAAATCTTGTGTTGGAGACCATAGAATGGGAAAAGCCGGATTTCGTCCTTTCCATAGGGCAGGCAGGAGGAAGGGAGGAGATTACCCCGGAGAGAATCGCTATTAACATAGACGATGCCGGAATTCCGGACAATGAAGGTAATCAGCCGGTGGATCAGCCCATTTATCTCGATGGAGAAAATGCTTATTTCTCCACTCTGCCGGTAAAAGCCATGGTGGAAGCTATCAAAAAAGCAGGGCTCCCCGCTGCATTATCCAACTCGGCAGGAACCTATGTCTGTAACCATTTGATGTATTCGGTACTGTATTATATTCAGATAAATGCCTTACCTATCGAGGCAGGCTTTATCCATGTCCCCTATATCTCAGAACAGACAGAGGAGAAAAAAGATAAACCCTCCTTAGAACTATCAGAGATTGTAAGAGGATTGAATGCCGCATTAGAGACAATTTCAAAAGAAGATTTCGTAGACTTTTCAAATCAATCATTCGAATAAAAAGAGCTGCATAAATTAAAATATATAGTTGAAAGCGATTGATGTAGTATAGGCTGTAAGAGGGGCAATATGAGCCCGCCGGTACTTGCTGAAAGCGAGCAAAGCGATGCTTGAAGCTTAGTACCCGATGCGTTGGCGAGGTTAGCGGGAGCGTGCCCCGATTACAGCCTATACTACATCAGAGCGTATCTCTACAAAGATTGCAGCTCTTTTTATATAAAAAAGATGCCGTAGAAAAATCTACGACATCTTTTTTTGAAATTTTATCTCTTCGCTGTTCTCTTCAATCCATAGTAAGCGAGTCCTAAAACGGAAAGGCCGAAGAAGCCTGCCCAGAGGAGGAGCTGAGAGCTGTCTCCGGTTGGGGTATCACGCTTATTGTCTGCTACCGGTCTGGATTCTCCCAGAACCTGAGGAACAAGCTCAGGGTTCACTTCATTTTCCGTCACTTCACTGGAGTCCGGAGTAGGTGTAGGTCTGGACTCACCGGCTACCGTCGGGGTAGGAGGTGTGGATGGTGTGGGATTAGAAGGTGTAGGAGTAGACGGTGTTGGAGTAGACGGTCTGTTCGGTCTTGGTGACGGTGTTGGCGGTGTTTCAGGAGTCGGGCTTGGAGGAGTAATGGTCTTTGTATTTGTAACAATATATCCGTTAGCCGCATCTCCGGTGATTGCAGAGGTATATCCGCTTAATGCCACTTCTTCAACGGTGTAAACGATCTCGTGTCCGTCATTGGCATCAAACTTGGGAAGATTTACAAAGCTGTGCTTCCACTGATCGGCTTCGGTAAGAGTAACCTTCTCCTTAGTGGCGCCATCTGCCAGAAGTTTAATCTCTACCTGATTGGCACTTTCGCCGTTCCACTTCTTTTCTACATTAAGAATGATTCCGGGAATGTTTACGAGCTTAAATCCGCTGGTCTGGTTTCCGCTTATTTTCACTGAATATCCCTCAGCGCCTTTTTCCTTAATGGTGTACTGGTAAAGCTCGTCATTTTCATCGATCTTCGGAAGGTTCTTAAAGCTAATGCTCCAATCATCGGTTTCCGTCATAGTCTCCTGACCGATGTAAATGGGATTTGCCGGATCTTCTTTATTTACGCGATAAAGCTCTACAATAATGCTGGTAGGACGGGTTTCCGGATTGTCATATTTCCAGGTCTTATTGACCTTGATGGAAATGACTTTCTTTTCTCCGGTGTTTACGGTTCCGTTGGAGCCGATTCCGCCGCCACGGGTAGCAGAGGTATTTCCGGAAATGATAACCTTGGCCAAGCCTTCCGCCTCAGCGTCCTCGGTAACGTCAGTGTGTAATCCTAAGATTTCCCCTGTGGCGGAGCTTAACTCACCCTCCAACTTATTAATGGGAAGCTCTTCATTTTCATCATTTTTCCAGTTATAGGGAGTTCCACCCAGCATAAAGGAAGAAATAGCATACTTGGGAGAACCGCTGCTTACATAACCGTAGCGATATCCTGCTTCAATATAGATATCCTGTGCCTTTTCAGAATGGTTTCCGAAGATAGCAACACCATTCTTTACATTGATTCCTGTGTTGGAAGTGGGGCAGGAAGCATAACCGCCACCTTCAGTCCCTGCGGTATTATCGGTGATTATAGCATTGGTCAGGTTTAAAACTCCCGAACTACTGTAATAAGAGTTTTTATTTTTTCCGTTTACATAAATACCGCCACCGCCAAAATACTGATTTCCATAGCCTTTACCGGTCATGGCATTATCAATGATTTTTCCTTCAGAAATATTCGCTACGGAATTTCCCTTGCCATTTCCGCACTGAATATAAATACCGCCACCACTGGAGCCTGCGGTATTCTTGCTGATGGTTCCGCCGGTCATATTTAAGATATTTCCGGTTGGCATGGGAACAATGGTTCCCAGTGAAATTCCACCGCCAATTTCTTTGGAGGAATTCTCTGTTATCAGAGCATCTCCACTAAGATTAATGGTAGAGCCTCTATAAGCGGCAATACCTCCACCGGATTCGTAAGGTGTACCATTAAATGTCATGCCTGAATAAGCCTGGTTGTTACTGATTTCTCCCCCGCTCATATTCAGGGTAGTGTTACTGGATAAACAAATACCGCCACCGAAATAGGAACGATTGTCTCGGATGATACCGCCGGTCATATTAATAACTTTTTTATGACTATCATTAAAGTCGGAGCAGATAGCACCACCGTAAACATCGGTACTTTCTCTAGTCGGATCGTTTGCTTTATTGTTTTCTAAAATAGTACCATCTTCAATATTTAAATCACCCTGAAGGTAAATCAGAGATTTTGTAGTCTTGCCATCATTTTCTCCGCCACCGTCAATGGTGATATTTCGAAGTGTGACTTCTGCTTTGTCTGAAATACTTAAAAGATATCCTGAAAATCCCGGATTTCTCATAAGAATGGCATTGGTATTGTCCAGACTTACTTCACCGTCAACAGGAACAGTGTCTACAACGTAAATGACCTCGATATAAGGATTTTCCGTTGCCATTTGCTTTGCTTTTTCGAAGGATTTTACGGCAGTTTCCTGTGTAGTTCCATCGTTTTCGTCGTTACCGTTTTTACCATCCAGATAGAGATTCTCTTCCTGGGCATATACCCTCTGCAGGTTGGATGGCATAAATCCAAGAGACAGGGTAAGTGCAAGTAAAAATGTCACAACAGCTAAAACCCATCCCTGGACCCACTTCATAAAGAATTGGGGAATTGTCCTCATTTGTAAATACCTCCTAAAATAAGCAAAATTTATTATTTAAATAAATTAATGATATCATAATATT
>CAUSUG010000100.1:0-7437 GCA_963534765.1 uncultured Oribacterium sp. | reverse complement strand
GTGTATAAGAGACAGAGTTAACATTGATGCTTCCTCCTGTCCTTAGAGCCAATCATGAATCTGTATTTTCAGGCTAAATTCTGTCAAGGATTATTCTTTTGCATCCCATTTGCTCTTCTACTTTACGAGATATTTTATCGTAACTTTATGGAAGGAACAATTAGTATTCTTTTTCGGAATACAAGATATTTCCTATTGTAGTTGAAAATGATTTAGTGCTATAGTTTAGCGGTAAATGAGGAAAGAATGGAGGCAAGTTTATGTCCTATGTAAGTGAGGTTTATCAGGCACTGGAGAAGAAGCATTCCAATGAGGCAGAATTTTTAGAGGCAGCGAAGAGAATTTTAGAGTCTTTGGAGCCTATTGTGGCAGCCAATGAGGAGCTTTACCGGAAAAATGCTTTACTGGAGCGTTTTGTAGAGCCGGAAAGAATTATTAGTTTTAGAGTGCCTTGGACAGATGACCAGGGAAAGCACCATATCAATATCGGTTATCGTGTGCAGTTTAACTCTGCTATCGGACCTTACAAGGGAGGACTCCGTTTTCACCCAAGCGTAAATCAGTCTATTCTGAAGTTCCTGGGCTTTGAGCAGATTTTAAAGAACTCCCTGACCGGTCTTCCCATCGGTGGCGGTAAGGGTGGTGCGGACTTTGATCCTAAGGGCAAGTCCGATGCGGAAGTTATGCGCTTCTGCCAAAGCTTTATGACAGAGCTGTATAAGTACATCGGAGCCAATGAAGACGTTCCTGCCGGTGATATCGGTGTAGGCGGAAGAGAAGTGGCTTATATGTACGGACAGTACAAGAGAATCACCAATTTGTACGAGGGCGTACTTACCGGAAAGGGAAGAACCTTCGGAGGCTCTTTGGCTCGTCCGGAGGCTACAGGATATGGTCTGGTCTACATTGTGGATGAGATGTTAAAGTCCGTAGGAAAGGAAATCAAGGGAAAGACCATTGTGGTTTCCGGTTCCGGTAATGTTGCTCAGTATGCCATCCAGAAGGCACAGAGCCTTGGGGGTAAGGTAGTAACCTGCTCCGATTCCGGCGGATATGTGTATGATCCGGAAGGCATCAAGCTGGATGTGCTTTTCGACATTAAGCAGGTAAAGAGAGGCAGAATTTCCGAGTATGCCGACCGTGTTGCTGGAGCGACCTACCATGCAGGAGAGCGTCCCTGGGGGGTAAAGTGCGATGTGGCATTACCCTGTGCAACCCAGAACGAGCTAAATGGAGAAGAGGCTAAGACCTTAATCAAGAACGGTTGCTTCTGCGTAGCAGAGGGAGCAAATATGCCTTCCGATGAGCAGGCTGTGGATGTATTCCTGGAGAATCACTTCCTCTATATGCCCGGTAAGGCAGCCAATGCCGGCGGTGTTGCCGTTTCCGCATTGGAGATGAGCCAGAACTCTCAGAGACTTTCCTGGAGCTTTGAAGAAGTGGATGAGAAGCTTAAGGGAATTATGCAAAACATTTTCAAGAGCGTATCCGAGGCGGCAAAGCGCTACGGCCATGAAGGAAACTTCGAGGTTGGAGCCAATGTAGCCGGCTTTGAGAAGGTAGCTGAGGCTATGCTGGCACAGGGCTTGGTATAAGATAGAAGTAAGGGCGAGAGAACCTATTTAGGGTGAAGGACTTGGCTATAGATAGAAACTATAGCCAAGTCCTGTTTTTTTATATTTGCCTAAGGAAATCATTTTACGCTATACTATATCCACTTCAAGGACTCTCATTAGGGGGAGTCTAAGGAATGACAAGAAAAGCATTTTGTAAAGGAAAATAAAAAGTAAGGAGAAAAAAAGCATGCAAACATCAGTAATCGGTTTCCCAAGAGTGGGAGCATTAAGAGAACTAAAGTTTACAACAGAGAAGTTTTTTAAGGGATTGGTTTCCGAGCAGGAGCTGCAGGAGCTTGCAAAGGATATTCGAAAGAAGCAGTGGTTGAAGATGCAGCAGGAGGAAGTGGATTTTATCCCTTCCAATGATTTCTCTTTTTACGATAACTTTTTAGATACAGCAGTGCTTTTTAACATCATTCCGGATCGTTACAGAGAATTGTCCTTAAGCCCTCTGGAGCAGTACTTTGCGATGGCAAGAGGCTATAAGGGAGAGGCTGGAGACGTGAAGGCTTTGGCTATGAAGAAGTGGTTCAATACCAACTACCACTACATGGTAGCGGAAATCTCCGATAAGGATGTAATCTCCCTTGTAGGAGACAAGCCCTTCCAGGAGTATGAGGAGGCAAAGGCTTTAGGGGTTGAGACTAAGCCTGTAGTTATCGGACCATTTACCTTATTAAAGCTTCTTCGCTATACAGAGAAGAAGACCGAGAAGGATTTCCTGGAGCAGGCAGTTTCCGCTTATAAGGCTTATGTGGAGAGATTCGTTTCTCTTGGTGCCAAGTGGATTGCCTTTGATGAGGCTTATCTGGTAAGAGACCTGGAGAAGGAAGACTTGGAGCTCTTTACCGCATTATATCAGGGAATTCTTTCTGTAAAGGGCAGCACCAGGGTTATATTACAGACATATTTTGGCGATGTAAGAGATGCCTATGAAAGCATTTTGGCACTCCCCTTTGACGGCGTAGGTCTTGACTTCTTAGAGGGTAAGGAGACCAGGGCACTTGTAGCCAAGGGATTCCCCAAGGACAAGCTTCTTTTCGCCGGTTTGGTAAACGGAAAGAATATCTGGAGAAACCATTACGAGAAGACCCTGCAGGAGGTAAAGGATTTAGAGGCTAAGGGCATTTCCGTAGTACTGAGTACTTCTTGCTCCTTACTGCATGTTCCTTACACCTTAGTAGGAGAGAATAAGCTTTCCGAGGAAGTAAAGAGTCATTTCAGCTTTGCTATCGAGAAGCTGGAAGAGCTTTTGGATTTAAAGGAGCTTCTTAGCGGTAAGGCTAAGCCGGAGGTTTTAGAGGCGAATAAGGCGCTCTTTGCAACAGCAAGACCGAACAGTGAAGACAAGTCGGTAAAGGATCGTTGTGCAGCTATTACCGATGCGGACTACACTAGACTTCCTGTATTTGAGGAGAGAGAAAAGCTTCAGAAGGAAGAGTTTAAGCTTCCCCTCTTCCCCACCACAACCATTGGTTCCTTCCCACAGAGTGCGGATGTTCGTGCCAACAGAACTGCCTTTAAGAAGGGGGAGAAGACCAAGGAAGAGTACATTGCTTTTAACCAAAAGAAGATTGCAGAGTGGGTAAAGATTCAGGAAGATTTGGATCTGGATGTACTGGTGCACGGTGAGTTTGAAAGAAACGACATGGTGGAGTACTTCGGAGAGCTCTTAAGCGGATTCTTATTCACCGAGAAGGCTTGGGTACAGTCCTATGGAACTCGTTGCGTAAAGCCGCCAATTATCTGGGGTGATGTACGTAGACTTTCCGCTATGACAGTGGAATGGTCCACCTATGCACAGAGCTTAACCAAGCGTCCCATGAAGGGAATGCTGACAGGACCTGTAACCATCTTAAACTGGTCCTTCCCAAGAGAGGATATCAGCATTGCGGAGAGCACAAAGCAGATCGCCTTGGCTATCCGTGATGAGGTATTGGATTTAGAGAAGAACGGTATCAAGATCATTCAGGTAGACGAAGCGGCTTTAAGAGAGAAGTTACCTCTTCGTAAGTCTGACTGGTACAGTGAGTATCTGGATTGGGCTATTCCTGCCTTCCGTTTGGTACACAGCGGATGTCAGGCAGGCACTCAGATTCACACCCATATGTGCTACAGTGAGTTTACCGATATTATTAAAGCGATTGACAACATGGATGCGGACGTTATTTCCTTCGAGGCTTCCCGTTCCGATTTACAGATTTTGGACTCCTTAAGAGAGAACCATTTCTGTACAGAGGTTGGATCCGGAGGTTATGACATTCACTCCCCGAGAGTGCCCTCCGTTCAGGAAATTAGAGAAGCATTGGCAAAGATGCTGAAGAAGATTGAAAAAGAGAAACTGTGGGTAAATCCGGACTGCGGATTGAAGACTAGAGCAAGCGAGGAGACCTTGGCAAGTTTAGCAAATCTTGTCCAGGCGGCAAAGGAATTGAGAAATGAGTATTGTTGATTTATTTCAAGAAAAAACAGTGTTTTCCTTCGAGGTGTTTCCACCTCGGAGGAACTCACCCATTGAAACCATATATGACACCTTGGATGAGCTTCGGGATTTAAAACCGGATTTCATTTCGGTGACATACGGGGCGGGGGGCGGAAAGAATAACCAAAGCACCATCCCTATTGCAGAGCACATTAAGAAGGTCTGCGAAGTGCCCAGTGTGGTTCATTTTCCTTGTATAAATTTAACAAAGCAGGATGTATTAGAAAAGATTGAAGAGTTGAAGACTGCCGGAATCAAGAATATCCTGGCTCTCAGAGGAGATATTCCGGAGGGAGAGGAGAATAGAGGAGATTTCCGTTACGCTTCCGACCTGATTGCCTTTTTGAAGGAGCACGGAAACTTCCATATTTCCGCGGCCTGCTATCCGGAGGGACATATCGAGAGCGCGGACAGAGTAGAGGACATTCGTTACTTAAAGAACAAGGTGGATGCGGGAGCGGAGCATCTGATTTCCCAGCTTTTCTTTGAAAATAAGCAGTTCTACATTTTCCAGGAGCGTTGCGCTTTGGCCGGAATTGATGTTCCCATTGAAGCGGGAATTATGCCGGTCATCAACAAGCGTCAGGTCTTAAAGATGGCCAGTCTTTGCGGGGTAAAGGTTCCGAAGAAGTTTCAGAATATTTTGGACAAGTATGAGGATAACCCCATTGCCATGAGAGATGCGGGCATTGCCTATGCGGTGGATCAGATCGTGGATCTGGTGACTCACGGCGTGGACGGTGTGCATCTTTACACCATGAACAATCCTTACATTGCCAGAAAGATTTATAAGGCAACCCATAGCCTTTTTGAGTCTACTCAGAAGGGCAACCCGGGCGGTTCCAGCGCTTCCGCATAGAGAGGGTAGGGAAGCTTTGAAAATACCGTTTTTCAAAAAGCATTAAAATAGCAGTAAAATGAGCTTTCATGTGGCATAGGATGGAAAAGGGGAAGGTATCATCCCCGCTTTCCGACCTGTACCGCATGGCTTTTTTTATTCTCGCCTGTTTTCAAGACCATTTAGGGAGGATGCGGGCATTCAGCTTTGATTCGGACATGGGGTATGGTTTTAGACCTTCCCCGGTATGGTTTTAGACCTTCCCCGGTAGCTATTGCAAGAGAGTAGCCTTTGTTGTAAGATATGGAGATGGTTTCAGAGAGGTCAGGAAAGAGGAAGGCTAATGCATAAGTTTCTACGATCCATTGGGTTTTCTGCATTGCAGGAAGACAAGGATGCAGAGTTTTATTTACAAAGGGCAGTACATGAAAAATATCGCAGCAGCTTTGTCTCCTATGGAAATGGACAGGTGGTAGAGCAGTATCAGCTTCCGGTAGCTCCCTCTATGGGCATTACTGTGGTTGGACACAGAGATGCAGAGGGGATTTTTCACAGGGACTATTATTTCCCTTACATGCGTTCCTACGAAGGAGTGGAAACGGTGGAGGGAAGCCTTGAGCGCCACGCGGAAAAGGAAACTTATGCCGGCGTGATGGAGGATTTTACCTCAGGGATTACCCTGATTTATTATCTTTGCAATTCTCTGGAAGCCCATCAGCTGAAACGAATGCAGATTAAGGCGGTGCCCAAGCAGGTCTATCTCACCGGACTTTCCGTGGAAGGAAAGATTCTTCTTCCCATAGAGAAGAAGGCGGAGGATGAGTGGGCAAAGCGACAGCACTTTGTTGAGCAGATGAAGCTTTTCGAGGCGGCAAAGGCAGGAGACCAGGATGCTTTGGAAACCCTGACGGAGACCGATATGAATCTGATGTCCGAGGTGAATCAGAGAATCGAAAAGGAAGATCTGTACAGCTTGGTGGAGTCCACCTTTATGCCTACCGGGGTGGAGTGCGATCAGTATTCCATTTTGGGAGAGATTGTGAATATTCGGGTAAAGAGCAACGTCTATACCCATGAAAATATCTTGGATTTAAAAGTAAGATGTATGGATGCGGTATTTCGCGTTTGCATCAATGAAAAAGATCTTTTGGGAGTCCCCGCCATTGGCCGCCGTTTTAAGGGCAATGTGTGGATGCAGGGAGAAGTGGAGTTTTTGGAGCAAGGCTCTAATTCCTAAGTATGATTGTTTGAAAGATAGATATAGGAAATAGTAAGCGAGACAATAAAAGACCATGAAAGACAGAGAAGATATTCTTGCCCACGTGGAAGATATTTGGCGAAAAACAGAAGAGCGCGGTATAGTGCGAAACAGTCCCTTTTTATCGGAAAGAGAAAGGGGACTTTTTTTAGAGAAAATCAAAAGGGAAAGAGGGGCTAAGTTTCTGCTTTTGGGAGGAGAAGAGGCGGAACGACAGGCCTTTTTCTTTTACCCAAGTTTTATGGAGGAGGAAGAGTGCAGGGAGCTTCTCTTGGAAGACAATCCTGTAGTGCTTTTGGAAATTCAGGGAAAGCAGAAAAAATTTTCCGAAGAATTGTCCCATAGAGATGTACTGGGAGCCATTATGAGTCTTGGGATAGAACGGGAAATGCTGGGAGACATCTTCTTTCGGGATGAGAAAAGCTATGTCTATCTGCTTCGGAAAATGAAGGACTATCTCTTGGAGAATTTGCAGCAGATTCGGCATACCAGTGTAGAAATCAAAGAGTGTGAGGAAGCCTTTGTCCCTAAGCGGGAAAGAATAGAGGAGCAGATTTTTGCCGCCTCCGAGCGATTGGACGGTATCGTTTCCGCGGTATTCCACCTTTCCAGAGGAAAGGCACAGGAATACTTTGCCAAAGAACTGGTGTATAAGGACGGCTTGGCGGCGAAGGGCAGCAGCAGTCTAAAGGGAGGAGAAAAGATTTCCGTAAGAGGACTGGGGAAGTTCCATTACCTTGGCCTTGAGAAAAACACCAAAAAGGGGAGAATGGTTTTACGGATCCTGCGATATGGATAGAGGAACTGTAACCATTGAAGAGACAAGCTCCGATGTATAATAGGTCTGTATTTGGGGTACGTTCCCGCTAAGCTCGCCCCTGCGAAGGGAAGGACTGTATTCATTGATGAGGGACGCTCCAATGCAGTATAGGCATGGAGTCGGGCACGCTCCCGCTAAGCTAGCCCTTCGCAGTGAAGGACTGTATCAATCGAAGGCGTTCGCTCCAATGCAGTATAGGCATGGAATCGGGCACGCTCCCGCTAACTTCGCCTTCGCAGCGGATACTAAGCGAAAAACTTCGGTACCCTTGTTTTTCGCAAGTACCGGCGGGCTCAGATTGCCCTCTTCCATGCCTATACTGCATCAGTCGCTACAATTCATTGATTGTTACAGTCCTTCTCTTCGCAGGTTTGCTAGTACCGGCGGGCTCGGATTGCCCTCTTCCATGCCTATACTGCA
>CAUSUG010000099.1:0-7462 GCA_963534765.1 uncultured Oribacterium sp. | reverse complement strand
GTATAATAATAAAGAGGGCGAAACAAAAAATATTATTATAAAATACTGCTTTGATTTCTAAAAACCGACATTTTCCCTAATGGCAAAGAAAATCTTGGAAAGAAGAAAGAGAAACAGTACAGAAGGAGGAGAAAAGTGAAAAAGAACTTGGTAAAGTTACTTCCTCTATTGCTTTTATCGGTAAGCCTGGTGGCTTGCGGCGGAAGCAAGGCGGAAGACAAGGGAACGGGAGCATCTACAGAAAAAGCGCAGGAGCAGAACGCTTCTTCCGATGGAGAGAATAAGGCAGAGGCAAGTGCTTCCGGACAGAAGGACAGCTTCACCTATATCATTGACGGTGACCCGGGAAATACCCTGAACCCTTTAACAGCAGATGATCGCTATACCCTGATGACCTGTCATGCAGCCTATGCTCCGGCTTATCATATCTATGGAGATGGAACTGTGGATTATATTCTGGCGGAGAGCATGGAGGCCTCTCAGGATGGTCTGACTCTTACCATGAAGCTAAAGCCGGATTTAAAGTGGAGTGATGACGAGGCTTTAACTGCGGAAGACATTGTCTTCACCTATGAAACCATCAACAGCCTGACAAAGAATCTTTATATCGGGGATAAGCCCATCAGTGTGGAAAAGCAGGATGATTTAAGCGTTCTTTTTAAGCTCCCCTCTGTTTCCGCCAGTGCTATGGAGATGCTTTCCGATGAGGTCAGCATTATTCCTAAGCATATCTTTGAAGGTAAGGAAAATACGGATGTTTCCTTATTAGAAGATAAGGTGGTGGGTGCAGGTCCCTATGTGCTGGAGGAGTATAAGACCGGAGAGTACTTGAAGTTTAAGGCAAACCCCAACTATGCCAAGGGAAAACCTTATATTGATACCTTGATTTATCGGGTAATTGACAAGGGAGATACCGCTACTTTGGCTATGCAGAACGGTGAGGCGGAGGCCATGGTATTGTCTCCGGATATGATTGAGCCTTATCGGGAAAATGATGCCTTCACCCTATACAATTATAGTGAAGGTCGTGTGCCCTATATTCGTTTGAATACCGCTTCCGACAATATGCAGGATAAGACATTCCGTTCCGGCATTTTCCATGCCTTAAACAGAGAGGAAATTATGAAAGCGGCTTACGGAGATCCGGATTACTATCATTTAGGCTATTCCTTCCTGCCCTATGATAACCAGTTCTACAGCGAGGATGTGGATAAGTGGGATCAGGACTTGGAGAAAGCCAAGGAAGAGGTAAAGAATGGTCCTAAGAAGTTGACTTTACTCTATCCGGCTAATACTCCTATTTTAGAAAGAGAAGCCTTGGCTATTCAGGCGGAATGTAAGGCTGTAGGTGTGGAGGTGGAATTGGCGAGCCTGGCAGATGCGGCTTACTACAAAGCTACCAAGGACTTGGAGAATAAGGACTATGACATTTTCCTGGGAGGCTATGTGATGGGCTCCGATCCGGATACCTTCGCCATTCTTTTCTCCTCCGAGAAGGACAACAACATGAATTACCACAATACGGAAATCGACAAGTTGTTTAGAGAGGGAAATAGTACTTTGGATCTGGAGAAACGTAAAGAAATCTATAATAAGGTACAGCGATTGGTAACGGAAGAGGCAATTTATTATCCTCTGGGCACCAATTTAAGAACATTGGTTACCAAGAAGGATGTGGATCCGGAAGAAGCCCAGCTTGTGCCTATCTACACCTTTGGGGATTTATCCAAGCTAAAGTTTAAATAAGTTTAAAAGCAGGAAAGTAAGTGCTGTAGCAAAGCTGTGAGTATTTTAGCAAGTAAGCAAGTGCTTTATTTTTCAAAAGAATAGAACAAGTAGAAAAGAGGCAAGAAAATGGCATTCTATATCGGGAGAAGAATTTTGCAAAGTATTCCCCTGCTCCTATTGATTACCCTTTTGTCCTTTGGACTTATGAATCTGGTTCCCTATGATGCGGTGGATTCCATAGCCAATTCCAAGATGACGGAGGCGCAAAGGGAGGAAAAGAGAGAGGAATACGGCTTAAATGATCCCATGCCCGTGCAGTATTTTCGTTGGTTAAAAAATATTCTAAGGGGAGAGTTCGGTAACTCTCTCCTTAGTCATACCCGGATTAAGGATGATCTACGGATACGAATTCCAAACACTATCCTTTTAGTGCTTCCCTCCTACCTTACCGCCTACTTTTTGGCGATGGCGGTGGGACTTTACAGTGCCAGCCAAAAGGGAAAATGGCAGGATAAGCTTTTAGATAGCCTTTCCACCATAGGTCTTGCGGTACCCAGCTTCTGGATTGCCTTGGTGCTGATTTATTTTTTTGGCTATCATTGGAAGCTTTTTCCTTTGTTAGGGATGCATACCATTGGGAAGGAAAAAGATATTCCGGACTTTCTCCATCATCTTTTTCTTCCTTACTGTGTATTGGTGCTTGCTTTTTTTCCGGATTTAATGCGCTATGTTCGTTCTTCCGCATTGTCTGAATTAAGGCAGGACTATGTTTTGGTACAAAGAGCTTTTGGCGCAAGTAAGAGGGAAATTCTTTTTCATCATGTGGCAAGAAATGTTTGCCTCCCCATGATTAGTAAGTTGGGCATGTCTCTGCCCTTACTGGTGACGGGGGCGGTGATTACGGAGTCCGTTTTTTCCTGGCCCGGGATAGGTCTTTATTTTGTGAAAGCGGTGGATGCGCTGGATTATCCTATTGTGATGGCGATTTTGCTTTTATCCGGTACCTTGGTAATTCTGGGAAATTTGCTCTCGGATATTTTGTATTGTTTGATTGACCCGAGAATTTCACTTTGGAAGAAGGAAGGATAAGAAAATGCAAGCTAACAGAGGTAAAGCCTTTATTAACAGAATTCTAAGCCATCCCCATAGAGTTTTAGCCAGTATTTTTTTGATAGGCTTCAGTATTTTAGCCATAGTATTACCTCTTCTTCCCTTGGATCCGGAGGGCTTGGATGTGATTCATAGTCTGGCAAAACCTTCTCTGCAACATTTTTTCGGGACGGATGAGGTAGGGAGAGACTATTTTGCCAGAGTTCTTTACGGGGGAAGAGTTTCACTTATGGTCGGTTTTTTGTCTATGGCGATGAGTATCGGTCTGGGTGTTATGATTGGGCTTCTTTCCGGATATTTCGGGGGAGTGGTGGATTTCTTCTTCATGCGCCTTGTAGACGTTCTTTCCTCCATTCCCTGGATGATATTGGTAATGGTTTTCGGTATGGTTTTCGGAAGAGGTCTGTTTTCTCTTGTTATGGTCATCGGCTTATTAAGCTGGATGGAAACAGCAAGAATCATTCGAGGAGAAGTCTTAAGCCTAAAGGAGCGGGAATATGTTCTCTATGCACGCTTTCTGGGAATTTTTCCATTGCGTATCCTTTTTAGCCATATTTTTCCCGGAATTCTTCCTACCATTATTACGGCATCCACAGCGGCTATCGCGTCCTCCATCATGGTGGAGAGCGCATTAAGCTTTTTGGGACGAGGAGTTACCGCTCCTATGTCCAGCTGGGGGAGTCTTTTACAGAATGCCCAGAAATTCCTGCAAAAAGCACCCCACATGGCTATTCTTCCGGGAATTTTGATTATTATTACGGTTTTGTCTTTCCATCAATGGGGCGAGGCCCTTAGGGAATCGCTTCTCTTAGAAAGGGAGTAGAAGATGCTTTTGGAAATTGAAGATTTGCAGGTGGAAATACCCTATGGGAAAATGAAGGTCTATCCGGTTTCCGGCGTCAGCTTTTCTCTGGAGGAGGGAGAAGTTTTGGGAATCATCGGGGAGTCCGGAAGCGGAAAATCCATGGCCATGAAGGCGATTATGGGATTACTGCCGGAAAAAGCAAAAGTTTCTGCCCGGAAGCTTCTTTTTCAAGAATTGGATTTACGAAATTTGACGGAAAAAGAATACTTGCCCCTACGGGGGAGCTGTATGGCTATGATTTTTCAAGATCCCATGACTGCGCTGAACCCCTTGATTCCCATCGGAGAACAGCTGAGAGAGATTTTTGAAAGACAAAGGAAGAAAAATGGAAGCTCTGTCAGGACTAAAGATAAGGAAGCATTTTCCGGCATGGATGCTCCGATACAGCCTTTGACAGCTGGCAATTCTTCCGGGGCATTTTTAGGAATCAAGGATTCAAAAAAGGATTCCAAAGAAAAAGCGATTGCTTTACTTGCTTCCGTAGGGATTCCCAATCCGGAGGAAAAATATAAGCAATATCCCCATGAGTTTTCCGGCGGTATGCGGCAAAGGGTTTTGATTGCCATGGCCTTATCCTGCTCTCCGGCTCTGCTGATTGCGGATGAGCCTACCACTGCTTTGGATGTTACCTTGCAGGCCCAGATTTTAGACCTTCTTTTGGAAGGGGTAAAAGCGAGAAGCACAAGCTTGATTTTGATTAGTCATGATCTTTCTTTGGTAAAGGAACGCTGCAAACGCATTCTGATTTTATATGGAGGGAAGGTGATGGAGGAGGGAAGGGTGGAAGAGATTTTTCAAGAGCCCAAGCATCCCTATACCAAAGCCCTTTTAGCGGCAATCCCCAGTATGGAAAAAGATAAGGAGGAAGCACTGGTAGCTATCGAGGGAAATCCCCCTTCGATTTTAAAGGAATTTACCCTTTGCCCCTTTTATGAAAGGTGCAAGGAAAGAGTGGACGCCTGTCAGGCAGCCCTGCCGGAGGAAGCAAGGATTTCCGAAACGCATAGGGTATTCTGTCACAAGCTTTCTTCCGGAGGGAAAGCGTAAAATAATTTTATTATGATGTGAAGATTAAGGTGAAAAAATGAAAGAAAAGGAGCGGATTCTTTCTGCCAGAGGAATAGAAAAGATATTTTATCAAAGGGATTTTTGGGGAAGAAAAAAGATTGCTACCCATGCGGTACAGGAGGTGGACCTGGACCTGTATAAGGGAGAATGCTACGGTTTGGTGGGGGAATCGGGCTGTGGAAAAAGTACCCTTGGTCGTTGCCTCTTGGGTCTTTTAAAGAGAACTGAGGGAGAAGTTTATTTTCATGGAAAGGAAGTTAGAAAGGATGACCAAAGGGCCATACGGAAAATGCAGGATAAGATGCAGATTATCTTTCAGGATCCCTATTCTTCTTTAAATCCCCATTGGACCGTAGAGGAAATTTTAAAAGAGCCTTTACGACGTCTAAAGCTCTCCCGTACAGAAGAAGAGACAAAGATAAAAAAGGCTTTGGAAATGGTGTCTTTAGCGGAAGCGGATAGAAGAAAAATACCCTATGCCTTTTCCGGTGGACAGAGACAAAGAATCGGAATCGCCAGGGCCTTGATTGTAGAACCGGAAATTATCCTTTGCGACGAACCGATTTCCGCCTTGGATGTGTCCATACAGGCTCAGATTGTGAATCTGCTAAAGGATTTACAGAAGGAGCTGGGGCTTAGTTACATTTTTACGGCTCATGACTTGGCAATGGTTCGCTATATCAGCGATAGGATTGGCGTAATGCAGGCAGGGAAAATTGTGGAAGAAGGGGATTGTGAAAGTATTTTTCAAAATCCTCAAAAAGAATACACCCGGACTCTGCTGTCGGCAGTTCCCGGGTGGTGTAGAAGGGAAGGCTAAAGGGCTTATAACGCTTTTCCTTCCTAAAAATATAGTACCAATACTTATACCTGCAAAGCTTAGTCTGCAAACTCGGTGTGGGCTACCTTCCATTTTCTGATGGCAATACTGAGCCAAAAGCTGTAAATTCCCAAGGTGATAATGCAAAGCAGGAACCACTTAATCCACTGCAGAAAGAGGTTAGTGGCTTTGCCGGTAAAACGAAGGCGATGCCCGTTAATGACAGTGTGGGATATTTCCCAGTTATAAATCATGCAGATAGCCCAGGGAAAGCAGATTCCAAAGGTACATACCGTGATAAGGCTTCCTAAAAGTGACCATCCGATAAGCTGCAATAAACCGCCGTCAAAATAAGATTCTCCCATAATTACTCCTTTTCTTTAAAAACGTAAAATTCTCATAAATTATAAAGAAAATAAGTAAAAAAAGCAAGTTCCGTATTTTATGCACAGATTGTACACTCGGGATCTTGCTTTTTAGAGTATCTTATTCTTAAGGTATCTTATTCTTAAGGTATCTTATTCTTAAAGACTTCCTTTTAGGCGGATTCTTTATCCATTCTTTTTCTCCAACTGCTTACTGATGGCAGTGGCACAGGCAATATCTCCAATCACATTGACGGTGGTGGCACCCATATCTGCCAGAGTATTTACGGAAATATACACGCCCAAGATTTGGTTGATGGGAAGTCCTGCCATGGGAGCCAGGGCGGCAAAGGCGGCAATAGCCCCGCCGGGCACTCCCGGAGTTCCGATGCTGAGCAAGGTATTTGCGGCCAAAACCGTAATCATGGTATCCAGGGTTAGCGGAATACCCAGGGCGGAAGCGAAGAAGCTGATCATAAAGGACATGAGAATACTCACCGCATCCATATTAATGGTAGCTCCTAAGGGAAGTGTTAAAGAGGCTACTTCCTCCGGAACCTCTAAGGACTCCACCGCACATTCAATAGATAGGGGGAGGGTAGCGTTGGAAGAACAGGTGGAAAATGCATTCAAGCTAGCCGGAGCAATGGAGGTGAAGAACCTGCCTATAGGGATCTTTCCGATTACTCTCACAATTCCTCCATACACAAGCAAAGCATAAAGGGCAAAGGTAATGTATAAGGCCAGCATAACCTGTCCCAGCTGCAGAACCGTCTTGATGCCGTTACTGTACATTACCGTAGCCATACAGGCAAAAACGCCGATGGGAGTGAAAAGCATAATCTTCGAAACGATAAAAATGGAAATATCATGAATGGAGGTACAAAGCTTCACAAAGGGCTCCGCCTTTTCCTTTAGGGAGAGGCAGGCAAGTCCCATAATGATGGCAAAGGAAAGCACCTGCAGCATATTTCCCTCGGAGAATGCTGCAATGGGATTGGAGGGGATGATATTTTCTAAAGTTCCCAGAAGACTTTTAAACTCTACCGCATCCACCTTCACATCCGTAGCGACAATCCGGGCTCCCACGCCAAGATGGAGAAGCCCGGGGAGGAAAAGTCCCAGCGCGCTGGCAAAAAGGGTGGTTGCCGTAAACCACAAAAGAGAATAGAGCCCGATTTTTCCGGTTTTGGCAATGGAACCGATGCCCATAATGCCGGTCAAAAGGCTACAGAACACCAAAGGGAAAATCATCATTTTCAAGGATGACATGTAAATGGTGGCAATTACATTTAGAGGAGTATAGAAAAACTCAGGCATAATCAGTCCGAAGACCAAACCCAAAGCAAGCCCTAAGGCAATCCACACAGTCTGTTGAAGACTCAGCCATTTTTTCTTTCCCATACTAACTCCCTCATTTCAGAAAATATTTTTGGAATCCTTCTTTCTATAAAAATCGAGTAAAGCATTTCAGGTTAAGATGTAAAGTTTTCAACAGTTCTTATT
>CAUSUG010000098.1:0-7489 GCA_963534765.1 uncultured Oribacterium sp. | reverse complement strand
GTTTTATGCAGTATAGGTCTAAATTCGGGGGCACGCTCTCGCTAGCTTCGCCACGTAGCGGTACTAACTTCAAGCATCGCTCTGCTTACTTTCAGTAAGTACCGACGGGCTCAGACTACCCCCATTTCAGACCTATACTGCATAAAAATTCTACTCTATAATCCTGATTTACATTCCTTTTTTTTAATATAAAATTACACCAAGGACTTCTTTGCCTAGTGCCTCGCATTTCTTCTTTGTCTTTAAGAAGCTTAAAAAGTCACTTTGTGCCGGATAGGCCAATACCAGATACTTGTGATCTGACAGAGCCTGTATTCCTTCCGGACTTTGTAAAATATCCTCTGTTGCGCTTGCGGAAAGGGGATTTTCTTCTCCTACATACCGTACAAGCTTTTCTCCCATTTCTCCTTTGGCACCGATAAAGAGGAGCTCTTCCTGAATTCCCTTTTCCTTAGCCAGCAAAGTAAGATTTGCCTTGGAAAGGCGGAACAGCTCTTCCTCCGTTTCACATCTTTCATTTTCCCCGGCAAGCTTTTCGGACCATTTCTTAAAGAGCCCCTGCTTTTTATAACGCTTCTTACTGCCTAAAACCATAAGACCATAGGACATCTCCAAATCTTCCTCTCTGGGAAGCTCCTTGGCGAAGAGATAAGGAACGGTAATCACCGCTACAGACAAAAAGCCTCCCAGGAAAATCCCCAAAATAGCATATTTGACTAAGGTTTTCTTGGAAATCCCCTGGGTTCCCAGGACTTCATCTCCCTTTGCTTCCTTTTCCTTTTTCTTCCAGTCTGTAAGCTGTGTGGAAAGCTTTTCCACCCTGTCTATTTTTTGCTGCTGCCGTTGCAAAAGCGGGAAATTCTGTACGTTCTGAGACTGGTTGCTGTCCGGACTATAGCTTCCACTGTTTTTGGCCGTATAGACGCTATCGGAAAGAATTTCCAGCTTATGGGCAGGCAGATTTTCATCCAATTCCGCCTTTTTTTCTTCTACATAAGCAAGGACCGCATCTCCCATTTCATTGGCAAGCTTTTCGCTGCTTCCAACAAGATAGATAGAAACAATAGCACTTTTGTCATTTCCCTCTACATAGATGAGATCCGATAAATCTTTCTCCGCTACCTTTCCCCCCAGGCGCTTTGCGATATCACTGTAAAAAGTACCGCTTTGCAAAGCATCACTGTAGGCCTGGCTTATCGCAGAAAGTCTTGCTGCAATTTCCTGATTGCTGAGAGTCTGTCCTCCCTCTTCTAAAGGAAGATAAAGGTTAATATCCCTTTCTCCATAGGAAGTAGGGTCAATTTTCATCAAAGCGGAATTCGCCAAGCTTTCTCTCTCCGAAGAAAGCAAAGCCTCCAGTCTTTTCCGCTCATTTCCGGCATACTCTAAAGACTGTTCCTTTTCCTTTGCCTTCTTCTCCGCACTTTCCTCCGTGCTTTCCGTTTGACTTTCCGCCTTCTGACTTTGCAAAGCCTTATAAAGCTTAAAAGAAGGAAGGGCTAAACCGCAAAGCACCGTAACAAGAAGAATCCATATCCCTTTCCGTAAACATAAAGCCAGTAATCCGGGTAAATCCAAAACCACCTCTTCTTGCAGTTCTCTTTCCATAAAATACAGTTCTCCTTTTTATTTGTTTTTCTTTAATTCTGTAATTCCTTATCTCTACAAGATTTTACTCCCTGCAAAGCTTCCAGGGAAGAAAATGAAATAAGGCCTCCAGCACGCCGCCTCCGATGGCTCTGGCCTTGTCGGAAACATTCCGATACTCCACCTCTGCGCCTCTGGGATCCACATCTCCCGCCTTCATACCGGGAAATACGGAAATGCCTTCCTGCAACATTCCTCGAATTATGCCGGAGATTTCCGTCCGCATAGGAATACCATTTACTACTCCGCAAATATCTCCGGCCTCCACCAAAGTACCGATGGGAAGAGTTTGTTCCAAAATCCCTTCCGCCGGTGCCCGAAGCACCCTTTCTTTCCCATATCCGCCGATGATTCCAGGAATGCCGGTATTGGGAATGGCAGATCCCTTAAGGAGCACTCTTCCCAAATCATGGCCTCTTTTACTTTCTACCACCGCATGGCAATCCACCCCTGCCGTAAATCCGGGACCTATGCCGATAACAAGTCTTGCATCCTCCATACAGGTTCCCAGATTCTTCTTGGCAAGAATAGCATCCACCACAGCATCCGGCTGTAGTCTGTGTAGGAAGCTCTTTCCCTCATCCACCACCACAGGTACTTTTTTTTGAGAAATAGCCGCACGTATTTCTTCCAAGCTTTCTGCCCGAACCGCCGTAATGCCTTCCACACTGCACTCTCCCAAGCGAATCGCCTCCGAAAAAGCAACATTTCTACGAACTGCTGTGGGAATCGCCAAATCACTGTGGCAAACGGATATTCCCGCACGATACAGCCGAATGGAAATTCCCGTTGCCAAATCTCCTGCTCCCCGGATAAATACAAGCATAAAACCTTCCTTTCAGAAAAACAAATCTTCTGGCAAAAAAGAAAATATCACCTATAATGAAGTCATCAGACAAGAACTTATAGAGCTGTAAAAACTCCTGTAAGAGCTTTCATGACAAAAATCCTCACGTTATCAGACTTTGAGTTTTGATTCTACCATAAGTCTTAAAAAGAGCATAGTTTTTTTGAAAAACCGTAAACAAAAGGATAGAAAGCCACTTGAACAAAACCCGTTTTCACAAGAAAGGAGACATTTTGACGAAACAGCAAAGACAAATCGATGACCAACTGCAAAGCAAACTCTTTCGAGTTCCTCTGTCGGAAGCTCTCGGCATAAAAAAAGGAGTGAATGCCGTAATCGGTAGCGGAGGAAAGAGCAGTTTATTAAAGTCCCTCTCCCTGGAGTTGTCTCAGAAAGGCTCCGTGCTTCTCACCACCTCCACCCATATCCTCCCCTTTTCTCATTGTGAAAATATCTGTTTCTCGGATGAAAATGTTTCAATCTCCGATGAGAATATTTCAATTCTCAATGAAAATGCTTTAATCTCCGATGAGAATGTTTCAACTCTCAAAGAAAAAATTTTACTTCCCGGTGAAGATATTCACTCCGAAGAAGAGGCCTTGAAAAATTCGAAAGTTCTCCTTCAAAGAAAAGTTCTGTCCTTATGGAACAAGTCTAAAAGACCCATTCTATGCTTGGGAACTCTGGAAAAAAATGGCAAGCTTTCCCCCTTCCCCATGCCCTTTTCTAACTTAGAGCAAATGGCAGACTATGTCTTGGTGGAGGCGGACGGCTCTAAACGATTACCCGGAAAAGCCCATGGCCGGAATGAACCGGAGATTCCAAAGGAGAGCCAAAGAACAGTATTGGTATTCGGAGCTTCCGCCCTTCATAAACCTATCTCTGAAGTCATTCACAGAGTGGAAATTTTCCAAAACTTTTTCACTCCGACCTTAACCCCCGACACTCTACTGACTAAGGAGCTTCTCTTGCAGGCTTTCCGTAAAGAAAACTTGGGGGACTGCCTTTTTGTGAATCAGCTGGATTGTCTCACAAAAAAAGAAGCAGGGGAACTGCTTCTTTTCTTACAAAAGGGCTTAGGAAAAATGGTTTGCGGCGGCTCTTTAAAAGAAGGATCCGCTCATCCCGAACTGTTTATTTTATAAAGATACGTTTTTTGAAATACCAGTTTCGTTTAAAGCCGCCTTTTTATAACAAGAGCTTTTTATAATCGCATCCGAAGAAGCTGTTCCATCTTCAGAATGGCTTCTTCCGTATCCACATCCCAAAGCTCAAATTCTCTTTCCACAGGGATCTTATGAATTTCTTCCACCGGAATCATGCCGGATTTTAAAAGTACGCCTCCACCATGATCCCCGGTTAAATTCCGCAGATTTTCAAAATACTTCTTCGGAAAAATCACCGGATTCCCCCCTTCCGCCTGATAGCTCAAACGGTAAAGTTCCTCCGGATTCTCTGAAAAAGCATCCACAAGGTTTCTTAAGCTTTCCTCAGAAAGCAAAGGCTGATCCCCTGTTAAAAACATGCAGGCATCCCAGGACTTGGCCTGTTCAGAAGAAAGAGCCACTCGAATGGTATCACTCTGCTCACTCTCTTCATGCATCAAAACGGAAAAATGCATTTCTTTGGCCAGCTGTTCCACCTCTTTAAAACGAGTCACTACCAAAGGCGTATCCAGAACAATCTTCCCGCCCTTTCCCCGTTTCTTTTTTTCCTGCACGGTAGCGTCACTGTCCTGAATTCGTTCAGAAAGAGACCCCACCGCCTGATAATTATAGAAAAAATGGGATAGGGTATGAAAGGTATAGGAAATCATGGGCTTTCCCGCTATTCTTTCCAATAATTTATTTTTTCCGAAGCGTCTGCTCCAGCCGGAGGCCATAACCACAAAGCCCAAATGTTTCATTATCTCTTCCTTCCCTATCCCTACACATAACTATCTTCTTTTTCCCAAAAAACTTTTGTCCTTTAAAAAAAGCTCTTATCCTTTAAAAAAGCTGTCTTCCCTGTACGAATTTAGCCTGCAAGCGGGCACTTTCTTCTCCGGTATACAAAAGCACCTCCAAACGTTCCTTTACCGTCTGTGTCCGAACACTTCTTCTTTTTTCATGGAAGACTAAAGCATCCGCTTCATACCCGGGCAGGAAAGATCCCACCTTTCCAAAGAAGCTTCCCCCGGAAAGCGTTGCCAAGCAGAAGGCTTCCTCCAAGGTAAGAGGGGCAAGGCTTTGATCCATGAGACGGAAACGAAGCTTTGATACGGAAATGGCATCGGTGATGGCTCTTAGCATGGAGAGATTTGCTCCTCCTGCCACATCCGTTCCCAAACCGACCTTCACATTTTCCTCTAAAAAATGACGAATCGGAGCCGCTCCGGAACAGAGGTTCGTATTGGACTGGGGACAATGACAAATCATCGTTCCCCTTGCCTTTAAGGCGGATAGCTCATCTCCCTCCGTATATACACAGTGCGCCATGATGCTATTTCCCAAAAGACCGTAGCGATCGTAAGTATCTCCGTAATGCTTGGCATCGGGACAAAGCTCCTTTACCCAGGCAATCTCTCCAAGGTTTTCCGACAAATGGGATTGCACCGGAAGCTTGTATTCCTTAGCCAGCTTTCCCAAGCCCTCCATCAAGGCATCAGAACAGGTAGGGGTAAATCTCGGCGTAAGAATAGGCTTACAATTCCGCCATTCCTTTGGAATCTCCGAAAGCCAATCCCTTGTGTTTTGAAGGGATTCCTCCGCAGTATGCTCCGTTAAATACTCCGGAGAATTTCGATCCATATTGACCTTTCCCACATAGGACACCAAACCGCTTTCTTCCAAAAGCTTCATAAGAAGCAAGGTGGCATCCTTGTGAAGGGTTCCAAAGATAACCGCTCTGGTAGTGGCGCTTTCCCGCAAGTCCTCCACAAAATCCTGATAGCCCCTTTCAGCATAGTCCAAGTTCTGATATTTGGCTTCCTCCGGAAAGGTATTGACATTCAGCCAATCCAAAAGCTCCAAGTCCATCTTGGTTCCCCGGAAACCGTACTGAGGCGCATGTAAGTGGAGATCCACCATTCCCGGAATAATCAAATCTCCGGAATAATCCTTGATTTCCACAGAAGACAGCTCCTTGGGGAGACTTTCATAAACCCCTTGGCATAAACCATCCTTTATGTGCAGATAGGCATTTTCCTTACAAATCAGGTTCTTTAAATTCTCACTGTAACAAATATCCCCTCGAAGCAAATACTCCATGGATTCCTCCTTAATCGAAGCTTACAGCATAATATACTTCAAAATAAAGATGAGCGACAGTACATACATCAGCGGTGTCAACTCCTTGGACTTTCCTGTGAAAAGATGAAGCACGGTGTAGCTGATGATACCGAAGGCAATTCCCTCGGAAATGGAATAGGTAAAGCCCATAGCACAGATACAGATAAATGCAGGAATAGCTTTAACCATATCCTCCCAGTCAATCTTCGTTACCTGCTGCATCATGAAAAATCCTACAACAATCAAAGCCGGTGCTGTAGCAAAGGATGGAATGGCAAGGAAAATCGGAGAAAGGAATAGGGACACCAGGAAGAGTCCTGCAGTCACCAATGACGTCAGGCCGGATCTTCCTCCCTCTGCAATACCGGATGCGGATTCTGCAAAGGTCGTAATGGTGGAGGTTCCCAAAACGGCACCTGCTGTGGTTCCTAAGGCATCCGCCAAAAGAGCGCCCTTAATAGCAGGTAACTTTCCCTCTTCATCCAACATATTTGCCTTGGATGCGCAACCGATTAAGGTTCCCAAGGTATCAAAAACATCTACAAAAAGAAAAGCAAAAACAACTACCAGGAAATTCAAAGAAAATACATTGCTCAAATCCATCTTAAAGAAGGTGGGCGCAATAGAGCTGGGTACAGAAATCAGGGAGCTTGGAATCAAGCTGTAGAAGCCTGCCTCGGGATTCGGAACATAGAGTCCGGTCAACTGACAAAAAATACCTAAAACCCAGGTAACAATAATACCGATTAAGATGTGCCCTTTAATATTCTTTACTACCAAAAGAGAAGTTACCAGCACACCGATTAAGGCCAGAACCACGGTAATTCCTTCAGAAGCAAAGCTTCCCGCTTCGATAGACTTCTTAAAAGAAAAGAGAGTTACCAGAGTAGCGCCGTCCACAACAATGTGAGCGTTCTGAAAACCGATAAAGGTAATAAAGAAGCCTATTCCCACAGCCACAGCCACTTTCAAGCTCTTCGGAATCGCATTGAATATTGCCTCTCGTACATTGGTCAAGGAAAGAAGGATAAAAATAACACCTTCCACAAAAACTGCTGCCAAAGCCGTTTCCCAGTTATAGCCCATCCCCAATACCACCGTATAGGAAAAATAAGCATTTAGTCCCATACCTGCGGAAAGCACGAAGGGAAGGTTTGCCAGAATTGCCATAAAGAAGCTGGCCAAGGCTGAGGCTAGGGCTGTTGCCGTAAATACCGATCCGGCATCCATTCCGGAAGCTCCGAGAATTCTGGGATTCACCGCCAAGATGTACGCCATGGTCATAAAGCTGGTGACTCCGGCAATGACCTCCGTCTTTACATCCGTGTTCTTTTCTTTCAGTTTAAAAAATTTCTCCATCTGTCGTCCCCCTATGAAAAAAAATAGACTGTATATGAAAACGGGTAGTGACTTCACGACATGTTCCTACTCGTCCTCAAGCATGTTTTGCCTCCCTGCCCCTCTATTTTACTCCATTTGTTGCTTTTGCGATGTCTCCTGCTTTCGCAAATCCCCTTTGCTACACTTAACAGCTATACAGGAGATTGTACATCAAGTCTCGTAAAAGAACACCAAATTTTTTCGTTTCTACAATTTTTCTCAATAAATGCATTTTATATTAGATATTTTGTATAAGCATAAGGGGACAAGATAAATAGTTTTTTTATTGTTTCAGCAAATATCTTATGGTACAAAAAGAGAATTTATGCAATAATCAGTATAATAC
>CAUSUG010000097.1:0-7534 GCA_963534765.1 uncultured Oribacterium sp. | reverse complement strand
CTATTTAAGAGGACTCAAAAACAACAGAAGGAAACACAGAATTCTTCATCTGAGTGGTTAGAGATATTCCTTAAAAAAATCATTAATGGAGAGGTACTGGTCATTGACTTAGGTGATGGATTTGCTTTGTATCAAAAACAAAAATTAATTGTATTCTTTTATAAGGGATTTTTTTACGATATGGACTATTATGAAAAATTTAAAAAAGTATTTTTTGAGCCCGAGAGTGCAATTCAGCAGCTTAACAATAATAACAATATCCCTAAAGAGTAATTGGGATAAACAAAAAAACAGCCCCACTTTCGTGGAGCTGTTCTCATTAATCTACCTGGTATGGTAACAGAGCAATGTGTCTTGCACGCTTGATAGCGGTGGTGATTGCTCTCTGATGTAATGCACAAGAACCTGTAATTCTTCTGGGAAGGATCTTTCCTCTCTCAGAGATATACTTTCTTAATGTTCCTACATCCTTATAATCTACCGGCTTTACCTTATCTCCGCAGAATCCACAAACTTTCTTTCTGCTGCGGAAGCCTGCGCCGGCTCTTCTTGGTCTTGCTGAACCACTCTTATCTGACTTCTGAAATGCCATGGCTTTCCTCCTTCTATATTGCAGCTAAGCTGCTCTTCATCCTGAGGAAACCTTCCCTACCTAAGTGAAGGGGAGTCCCTCGTCCTCTACCCCATCAGGTATATTCATAAATCCTTCTCCAAGATCCTCTTCTCCGCCGCCTACATAGGGGCCGGAAGAACGGGAATAGGAAGTGTTGCCTCCCTGTCCTTTGCTGTCTGCAAACTCCTGGTCATCCACAATAATATCTGTGGTATATACGGTTTGTCCGTCTTTGTTCTGATAACTGCCTGTCTGAATACTGCCGGATACCAACATACGCATACCTTGATGCATATACTTCTCTGCAAATTCTGCTCTCTGTCCGAAGGACACACAACGGATAAAATCTGCTGTAGGCTGTCCATCGTTTTGGTTTCTGCGGCCTCTTCTGTCCACGGCAAGAGTATATCTTGCAATGGCCATGCTGTTCTCACCCTGGGAATACCGAATTTCCGGATCTCTTACCAATCTACCCATCAGGATAACTCTGTTCATGTTTTACTCGCTTTCCGCTTGCTTATTCAGCTACTGCTTCTGCTGCAGGCTCATGCTTCTTTGTCTTAGCTGTTTCTTCTTCTGGCTTAACCACAAGATAGCGGATTACCGGTTCCATAATACGAACCTGGTCCTCGAGCTCGTTAGGAGTGTTTGCATCTCCTGTGAACGGGATGAAATAGTAGTAGGCTTCTTTCATGTGCTGAATTTCATAAGCCAGTCTCTTCTTACCCCACTCTTCGATAGGCTCTACAACAGTACCATTGTAACGGGTGATAAATCCCTTAATCTTTTCAATGGCTGCTGCTCTCTCCTCATCATCGAGCTTCGCACTGAGAACAACGCATAACTCATACTTGTTCATTCGCTTTTACCTCCTTTTGGTCTCTGGCCTTTCCTTTTGGAAAAGCAAGGAATAGTGATACAGCTAACAATGATAGCAAAGTTCTCTACTGATTGCAAGCATTAAAATTAGTCCATAGCAATAATAAAATTAGTCCACGTCAATAATATAAATCCTCTCCTTTACCAGTCTCTGCAAAAGAGCATCTTCCGTATCGTCTGTATAGCCGCTGAGCTTTCGAAAGGCCTCCGGGTTCAATATTTTCAGCATCACCACCGGATCCTCCGGCAGTTCATCCTCCTCATCGGAGAGGGCCGCTTCCTCCGCCCTTCTGTCTAAAAGTTCCTTGGTGGGAAGGGCATAAAGTACAGACTTTTCGATTTCTTCCAAAGGCTTTTCTTCCAGGCTAAGCTTTCCTATTGTCCGAAAGCCGTAGGGGCTGTAAATGCTTTCCGCCACGGGAATCAGGAAGCAAAAGGGCTCTCCCTCCTCCTCTAAAAGAGAAAAGGCATAGCGAAGCAGTTCTCCCATAATCCCCTGCTTTCTCTTTTCTTTCTTGGTACCGATGGCATAGAGGTAGCTTGCCGTAAGCTCCTTTTTAAAGAAGGACATACTGAAAGGGTTGATATGGAGCATGCCCACAATCTCTCCCTCTTCCTCCATGGCAAGGATTCTCTTCGGTCTTTTACGATAATAGAAGTCCACAAAGGCTTCCGAATCCTCCGGGAAGATTTCCCGATACAAGGCCTTGGTTCTTTCCTGTTCCGCCTCCGTTCGGAGAAGAAGAATTCTTCTACTCATACTCTTCTACATCCTTCTCGTATTTATCCGTAAGATACTTCTCATAGCCCTGGAAATCCTTCTGCAATACCATGTATTTTCTGGCAAAGCCGATGGGATTATAGCTTTCCTTTGCCTTTCGAAGACCTTGCAGACCCATATCATCCTCCCGGTTTACCAGCTTTGCCTGGGGGAATTCATGAAGCAGAAATTCCTGGTTAATCACCTGATAAATTCCGGGGACATTGGGATTACCCTTTTCAATGGAAATGCTTGCCATTTCCTCTCGGGGATTGTAAGCGCCGATGGAGAAGGCCTCCAGCTTTCCGTCTATGAATATGCCGCCGATATAGTGGTCGATGGTGAAGCAGTTTTGTAAAACCTCGTGGATTCCCTTGATTTCATATTCCAGGGTTTCCTCTCCGTTTCCCTCCTCCTTGATTCGGTGGGTATACCAACGATCCAAAAAGTCCCATACCGCCTGTTTTTCCAGGCAGCGAATACTTCTGTATTCCCAGCGGCCCTCATATTCTCTCTTGAACTTGTTGACCAGATTCTTCTTCTTATGGAAACGCTTTCCCGGCAGAGTTCGTAGCTCCTCCGCATCATAGAGGTAGTCCTTGTAATCCTCCTCTTCCCGTACGATAAAGCGGGGATCCTCCTCCAAATGCAGGTACTTTACCGCCTCTTCGTCCGCCAGATAGATTTTTAAAGGCTTTTTCAAAACCTGATTAAAGTAATCCTTAATCAAATCAAAATACTGAGGCAAATCCTCTTCGTCACAGTAGGGCGTGGCGGTATACTGCTCTCCGTCCTTCTCCATCAGAATAAAAAGAGCCTTGTCCTCCCACTCTGCTATGCGGGTGTCACAATATTCCGCCCAGAGGTAGCTGTCCAAAGCGCAACTATCACAGGTTTTGTTCGGTCTTCGATAAAAATAAGGAGCAATACGGACGGAGTCCTCCACCCGTATTGGCTCAAATACCAATTTTTTCGCATCCAATGCCATATTTGTCCTTCCTTTCAGGAACTGCTTACTACTTGGGACATTTTACCACAGAATGCAAAAAAGCTTGTGAAAAAACGATAAAATTCCTCCTTTCTTTTGAAATTTTTCATTCTTGAGAAAGACTTCTCTGTAGACTCTCTCCAAAGCAACAACGTTGACCGGTCTTAGCCTTACCATAACAAAAGAAAGGGCCTCTGCCTAGACTCCATATTCGGATAATATCCGTATACGGATAAGGTTTTAGCCCTTTCTCTACGTATTTCTCTATTGATTTTTCTCCTACTTCCCTGATTAATTAATGGGAGAAATACGACGGAAAGATGGCGCTTTCTGAGCCGGCTTTTTCCTAAGCATTCACTCCACTATCCTCCGATGCATCCATTCCATAAATCTCCAGCAGCTCCTTGCTGTAGATTCCCTTTTCCCGATACAAAATCAGGGGCGGTAAAATCCGAAGCTCCACGGAGGCTCCCCGCACCGCTTCCAAAAGGAAAAGCTTTGCCTCTCCCTCCACAAAGGAATGCACCATCTGCAATCTTTTCGGCTCCAGTCCCTTTTCCCGTAAAATGCTGATAATCTCCGCCATTCGTTTTGGCCGATGTACAAGATAAAACTTCCCCTTAGGGGCCAGTAAATACCTTGCAGCCTCCGCAACATCAGAAAAGCTGCAACTCACCTCATGTCTTGCAATATTTTTCTTTTCCAGCGGATTTTGCAGGTCTCCCTGCATATAGGGAGGATTTGCGGTCACCACCGTAAAGGAAGAAGCCAGGCTTTTCCCCTCTGCCGTCCTTTGCTCTTGGATTTTGCAAAGGTCTCCCTCCAGGATATGGATTCGCTCCTCTTCATTTAAGGCTACGGATCTTCTGGCAAGCTCCACCGCCTCCCTTTGAATTTCGATGCCGTAAATGCTTTCCGCCTCTGTTTTTGCCGCCAAGAGCAGGGGCACAATTCCATTTCCGGTACAGAGATCGAAGACTCTTCCTCTCTTTACCCCCTGCTTTGCAAAATTCGCCAAAAGCACCGCATCCGTTCCATAACAAAAGGCTTCCGAATCCTGAATAATCCGGTAGCCCTTGCATTGTAAATCATCTATTCTTTCCATGATAAAATTAATATTCTTTCCCTTTGAAAACCATACTTAGGCTTCGTCTTTTCTCCGTCTTGGCTTAAACTTCAGCTCCGAAACCTCATACTCCCGAAGCTCCTTCTCATCTTCCTTTTCCAAGTTTACAATCAGCTTTACCTTCTGATTTAAGACGGAAACAGAAACCACCTCTCCCTTTAAGCCCTCCTTGGTGGTAGCATAGTCTCCCACCGCCGGCAGCTTGGAGTTTAAGAACTCATAAACCTCTTCTTCATTTTTCAAGCAACACATCAAACGGCCGCAGACCCCGGAGATGCTGCTGGGGTTTAAGGATAAGCCCTGCTCCTTTGCCATCTTGATGGACACCGGAACGAACTCCGGAAGATAGCTGTGACAGCACAGAGGCCGACCGCAGGAGCCGTAGCCTCCCAGAAGCTTGGTCTCGTCTCTTACCCCCACCTGTCGAAGTTCGATTCTGGTACGGAAAATCGCCGCCAAATCCTTTACCAATGCACGGAAATCCACTCTGCCGTCCGCGGTAAAATAAAACAGTGCCTTTCCCCGGTCAAAGGTATATTCCACATCAATCAGCTTCATTTCCAGCCCATGCTCTTGAATCTTCTTCCGGCAAATCTGAAAAGCTTCTCTTTCCTTTTCATGATTTACTTCGTACTGCTTCCGATCCTCCTCTGTGGCCTTTCTGAGAATTTCCTTAAGAGGCATCACAATCTTTTCCTCCGGAAGCTCCTTATTGGCCATCAAAACTTCTCCGTATTCCACGCCTCTGGAGGTTTCCACCACGGCAAACTCTCCCCTTGTAAAGCTTATGCCCTTGGGGGCGAAATAATACACCTTTCCCGCGGTGCGAAACTTTATTCCAATTACCTCTGTCATCTATAACCCTTTCTTTATGGCTTTTTCTATGGCTTTCTTTATGGCTTTTCTATAATTATGTATTGGATAAAAACAAAAAGAAATCTAAAATCTGATAGTTTTGGGCAACATTTACCGCCCGTCCTTCTTTATAGCGTTCTATATATTCTCCCCACTGCCCCAGTGTCCAATAGGAATATTTTTCCGCCATGGCCGTAATGCTCTCTCTGGCACTCTGCCCATAGAGCAAATGATGGTCTTTCGTGCTTTTATAGCATAACACATCCCGCAAAATAATATCAAGAAAACAGTAGAGCTCTTGCCCATCCAGCTGTCCCAGCTCCTCCGCGTATTTCTGCATTTCCTCCTGCTTCTTATGGGCAATCTCCTTTAAGAAGGCGGGTAAGGTACGAAGAGCCGGAATCTCCTGTAGCAATTTCCACTGCTTTTCTATGGGCATATCCCCCACATAGACTCGAACCACACGGCTCAAAACGGTGTCTAAAAGCTTGTTTTCATTTTCGCAAAGGAGAATCATGATAACATGCTCCGGAGCTTCCTCCAGGGTTTTTAAAAGGGCGTTTTGTGCCTCCACCGTCATCTTATCGCTGTGACAAAGCACGTAGACCTTGTACTTCCCTTCCTTCGGGGAAATGTCCACCGTCCCCTTCACTTCCTGACGAATCTGGTCAATGGAAATGCTGGATTTCTTCTCTCCGTTTTCCTTCTCCTGATAATCCACAAAAATCAGATCCGGATGCTCTTCCTTTTCAATGCGAAGACTCAGACTGTCCTCCGGCTCTTCCTTTTTACTTTTATGAAAAAGCCGTACCACAAAGTCCTTCGCCATTTGACGAAGCAAGTCCTCTTCCTGCCCAATCACAAGATAAGCATGATGGATTCGATGATCCGGTATGGAAATCCCCTTCATTCCTTGCCTTTTCCTCTTCCTGTTCTCTTCTTATCACAATCGGATGACTCGCTACAGCCCTCTTTCCGTCCCCGATTTTATATCCGCCAGAATCTCTTCCACACATTTGTCAAAATCAAGATTGTGATAGCGTTTCTTAATGCCGGCTTCCCGAAGCTTTTCCTCCGAAAAATCCTTATTATCCGCCTGAAAACGTCTTTCCAGCTCCTCCAGAGCCTTGGGATCATTCCCCTGCTCTCGAGCCTTGGCTCGACTTAGGCGAAGCTCATCCTCCAGCTCAATATAAACAGGCTGAATAAATTCCTGCCCCAGATAATCTTTAATACTGTTGTAGCTTTCCAAGGTTCCGATGCAGAGAAAGCCCTTGCCTCTCTCCCGAAAACCTTCCTCATAAGCCGTACCGTAATACCAAAGTCCAAAGGCAGTATCGTAGCTGCGGCTTTCCATCATTTTCCCCTCTGAAAGAAGCTTTAAAAACTCCTCTTCCAAAAGAAAATGATATTCCTCCCCCTCCTTTTCCATGGGCCGCATAGGCCTGGTGGTATAAGGAATAATCCTTTTTAAGTCGCTTCTTTTCACCAGCTCTTGGAAAATGCTATCCTTTCCTACAGCGGATTTTCCGCAGATATAGTATATCATTGCTCCTCATTCTCCTAAGGCTGGCCCGGGCCCTGATTCTCTCCGCTATCATCCGCAGACTTGGGGCCTTCTCCCACTACCGCATCATCGGAGCTATGGCTCTTGCTGCTTTTCTGACCGGCTGTAGATTCCTTTGTTGCCGCTGTACTGCTCTTTTTACCGCTCTGACTCTCCAAGGTGGGGGATTCGCCAATGCTTTCCTTGTTGCCCTTACCGGAGGAACTGCTTTCCTCTTTGGAGGCGGAATCTTTTCCGGATTCCTTCGTAGATTCCTTGGTACTCTCTTTATTGCTTTCTTCGGATTTGGTCGATGTTTCTTCCTCCGAGCTTTCTTCCGTAGTCTTTTCCGTTCTGGCTTCCGTTTCTTTCTTCTTGCTCTCTTTGGTGGCTTCCGTAATCACAACCGCTTCCTTACTGCTCTCTGAGGCAGCTTCCGTCGCCTTTAAATTCGGTAAAGAAAAGCCTGCAATATTCTTGAAAAACAAAAAGCAAACCACGATAGCTACAATGGCCAGGGATAAGGCAAAAAGCAGCTTCAGAATATCCCCGATAAAATTGGCTTCCTCATCCACATGCTGCTCACTTCTTCTTTTCCTTCTATGATCCTTCATACCCAATCTATAACCCCTTTACAATAAACATTTTTCCTTAGAATCTTGCATATTTTAACATGAAAATGCAGAACAATCCATGAGGAACTAAGCCCTAGCTTAAACTTATTACAAAGAAAACTAATTTAAAATGTATGGAAAGCTATATTAATG
>CAUSUG010000096.1:0-7544 GCA_963534765.1 uncultured Oribacterium sp. | reverse complement strand
ATAGAGCAGTATTTTACCTCTATGGTAACCCAGGATGAGAGTAGTCTTAATCAGGGGATTCAGGAGGCCTACAAGGCTAAGGAAGAGGTTCTCTATAATGCCTTAAATAATTTCAAGAATGACAAAGAGGAGCTGGGAGAATTTCAGGAGGTCAAGGAGAACATTGTCACAAAAGAGAATGGAGAATACAAGTTCCATCTTGTGGCACAGTTCGAAAAAAGAAAATTAGACTTTGATGCATCCTTAAAAGAGGATTACAGCGGCTTTACCTCCATGAGTTTTGTTCCGGAGTATAGTATGGAAGAGAAGATGGCTTCCGCCGGACAAAATCTCTTGGTGGGAATGGGAATGGTTTTTGCCGTACTCATTTTCATTGCCTGGATTATCAGCCTGTTTAAGTACATTCACATTTGGGAAGAAAAACACCAAGAGAAAAAGGCTAAGAGAAAGATGCCGGCTCCTACAGCTAAGGCGGTAGAAAAGCAAGTTCCCAAGCGAGTGGTTCCGCTTATAGAAAAAGAAGAGGGTATTCCCGAGGATGTGTTAAGTATTGTAATGATGGCGGCTATTGAGGCCTATGAAGCGGAGCAGGTTGTGGAAAATCCTTTTAAGGATGCCAAGGAATTAAACAACGGCCTGGTGGTTCGTTCGATTAGAAGACGGAGATAAGGAGAGATTATGAAGCAGTATACAATTACAGTAAACGGTGTAGCTTATGATGTGACAGTAGAAGAGAAAAACGGCGGTGTTGTTTCCGCTCCCAAGGCAGTGGAGAAATCCGCTCCCGCAGCAGCTGCTCCTGTAGCCTCCGCGCCCCAAGCAGCTGCAAAGGAAGGTAATGTGGCAGTATCCGCACCCATGCCCGGAAAGATCCTTGCGGTGAAGGCGAAGGAAGGGGATAGCGTAAAGGCTGGAGATGTGCTCCTGGTACTGGAAGCCATGAAGATGGAAAATGATATTGTAGCTCCCCAGGATGGTGTTGTAGCCAGCATTAATGTAAAGGTGGGAGACAGCGTAGAATCCGGTGCGAAATTGGCCAGCTTAAACGCCTAAAGTTAGGATAGGAGGATATTTTCATGAATATAGTAGAGACCTTATCCAATCTACTACAGCAAACGGCCTTCTTTCATCTTACTCCGGGAAATTATCTGATGATTCTCGTTGCCCTGGTTTTCCTGTATCTGGGAATCGCCAAGGGCTTTGAGCCCCTATTGATGGTACCTATTGCTTTCGGAATGCTTTTGGTAAATATCTATCCGGATATTATGTTAAGCCCGGAAAAGTCTATCAATGGAACCGGGGGACTTTTATGGTATTTCTTCCGTTTAGATGAATGGACCATTTTACCGTCTTTGATTTTCCTGGGTGTGGGAGCCCAGACGGACTTCTCCCCTCTGATAGCGAACCCTATCAGCTTCTTGCTGGGGGCAGCGGCACAGTTCGGTATTTATGCTGCATACTTTATTGCCATTTTTCTTGGCTTTAACGGAGCGGCTGCGGCAGCTATCTCTATTATCGGAGGCGCGGACGGTCCTACCTCCATCTTCCTTTGCAACAAGCTGGGACAGACGGAATTACTGGGACCTATTGCGGTTGCGGCATACAGCTATATGTCTTTGGTGCCAATCATCCAGCCGCCTATTATGCGGGCTTTAACCACGAAGGAAGAGCGGATGTGCAAGATGGAGCAGTTAAGACCGGTTTCCAAGCTGGAAAAAATACTGTTCCCCATCGTGGTAACCATTGTGGTTTGTTTGATTTTACCCACAACAGCCCCTCTTGTGGGAATGCTGATGCTGGGAAATTTATTTAAAGAATCCGGAGTAGTAAAGCAGTTAACGGATACTGCGGCGAATGCCATGATGTATATTGTGGTTATTTTACTGGGAACCTCTGTAGGAGCAACCACCTCTGCAGAAGCCTTTTTAAATGTAAATACCTTAAAGATTGTGTTCTTGGGACTGGTAGCCTTTGCCTTTGGAACAGCGGCAGGAGTACTTCTTGGAAAAATTATGTACTATGCCTCCGGAAAGAAGATTAATCCGTTAATCGGTTCCGCAGGAGTTTCTGCAGTGCCTATGGCGGCAAGAGTATCCCAAAAAGTGGGAGCGGAATCAGACCCGACCAACTTCCTTTTAATGCATGCCATGGGACCAAATGTGGCAGGAGTTATCGGAACAGCGGTTGCAGCAGGAATCTTTATGGCTGTGTTTGGAGTGAAATAGAAAGGGGAAAATATGGCAAAAGTTAAGATTACGGAGACCGTGCTGAGAGATGCGCACCAGTCCTTGATTGCCACAAGAATGCCCAGTGAATTGATGGAGCCTATTTTGGACAAGATGGATCAGGTAGGATACCATGCGGTGGAATGTTGGGGAGGAGCGACCTTTGATGCCTGCCTTCGTTTCCTAAAGGAAGATCCCTGGGAAAGACTTCGGATGTTGAAAAGACATTTTAAGAATACGGAGCTGAAAATGTTGTTGCGTGGACAGAATATCTTAGGCAACAATCACTATGCAGATGATGGGGTGAAGTACTTTGTAGAAAAATCCATTGCCAACGGTATTGATGTCATTCGAATTTTCGACTGCTTAAATGATATTCGAAATCTGGAAACTGCCGTAAAGGCCACCAGAAAAGAAGGGGGACATGCTCAGATTGCTCTTTGCTATACCCTGGGAGATGCCTATACCCTGGAATACTGGGAGAACCTGGCAAGAGATGTAGAAAATCTCGGTGCGGATTCCCTTTGCATTAAGGATATGGCAGGCCTGCTTCTTCCAAAGGAGGCAACAGAGCTTGTTGCTGCCTTAAAGAGAGGAACCTCTCTTCCTATCGAAATGCATACCCACTATACCTCCGGTATGGCTTCCATGACCTATTTAAAGGCTATTGAAGCAGGAGCGGACATCATTGATACCGCATCCACTCCCCTGGCTATGGGAACTTCCCAGCCATCTACAGAAGTTATGGTAGCGGCTTTACAGGGCACCGAGTATGATACAGGCCTTGATCTGGACAAGCTTATTGAGATTTCCAATTATTTCCAGCCTTACCGGGAGGAATGTATCAAGTCCGGCCTTCTTTCCACAAAGGTATTGGGCGTTGATATCAAGGCCTTAAAATATCAGGTTCCCGGAGGAATGTTATCTAATCTGATTTCCCAGCTGCATCAGGCTGGAAAGGACGAGAAGCTTCAGGAGGTTTTGGAGGAGGTTCCAAGAGTGCGTAAGGACTTTGGAGAGCCGCCACTGGTTACCCCTTCTTCTCAGATTGTAGGAACCCAGGCAGTAATGAATGTGGTTACCGGAGAGCGGTATAAGATGGTTCCCAAGGAGTCTTACAAGCTGGTTGCAGGAGAGTTCGGTAGAACCGTAAAGCCTATGGACGAAGAAATGCTGAAGAAGGTCTTAAAGGGAGAGAAGCAGATGACAGATCGCCCTGCAGACCACATTCCGCCACAGCTTGAACAGTTTAAGGAAGAGTGTAAGGAATGGACACAGCAGCCGGAGGATGTACTGTCTTATGCATTATTCCCTCAGGTAGCCAAGGACTTCTTCCAGTACAGAGATGCCCAGAAATCCGGCATTGCGTTAAAGAACGCAGACAAAGAAAATAAAGCCTACCCGGTGTAAAACGAGGTAGAAAAAACAATACAGAAGGAAGCAAAAAAGGACTGTGAAAAATTAAGCTCATAAAGAAATTTCAGCAATATAGGTCTGAAACGGGGCACGCTCTCGCTAGCCTCGCCTGACTGAGCAGTGGTTTTGTTAACCACTGCTCACTTTGCTTCGCAAAGCAAATTCCTTCGGAAGTTGGTCTGTTACAGGACGACTTTTCTGATGAAAAGTCTGTCCTTTCGGATACTAAGCGAAAAACTGCGTTCCACTTGTTTTTCGCAAGTACCGGTGGGCTCAGACTACCCCGCATTCAGACCTATGTTGTCGAAAATTTCTTCCGAGTTTTGATTTTTGCAGTCCTTTTTTGCTTCCTTCTACATTATTTTAGAGTCTATACGCAGAGGAGTATCATAATTTATCTCTTTTTGGATAGCTTTTGATAAGGGACAATCTGAGCCCATCGGCTCTAAGCTTTTGTTTTATAAAAGCTTAGAGCCGCTATGAGGCGAGGTTAGCGAGAGCGTGTCCCGTTCCAAAAGCTATACGTTAGAGGATAAATTCATTCCAGCTAATATCTCTTCATATCCTCGTTCATTACGTTTCTTTGTCATTTGTCTGAATAATTCCAAGAAGCATTGACGGAAGGAAATAAAAAAATTAAAATGATGCAAGAAAATCTTCATTGAAAATTATTTTTTAATCTTTATAATTTCCTATAGAATTGCAGATGTATAAAGACAGGGATTTTTTCCCTGATGAATCACAAAGAGATGCTTCTTCGAGAACATCCTTCTTTGGCGTAAAGGGCAGGGAGAAAAATGAGAAGAACAAGTTGGAGACGTTTTATAAGTTTAGGATTAATCTTGAGCAGCGTTTTTGCTACGCAAGCTTTTGCTACAGAAAAGGATGCCGTAATTAAGGGCAGTATGGTCAATGTAAGGGCTGAAGCCAATAAAAACAGTAAAAAGGTGACGAACCTTTATTCCAATACAGCCGTTAAAGTAGGGGATCCGGTGCAAAACTCCTCCGGAGAAAGCTGGTATCCGGTTAATTTCCAAGGGGGAAGCGGATATATTCGTTCCGATTTTGTAAAATTTCCGGTTCAATACCAAAGGGATGAGGCCTTTGAGAATGCTTTAAATCAACAGGGCTTTCCGGAAGCTTATAAGGACGGCCTAAGAGCTCTCCATGCAGAGTTTCCCAACTGGCAGTTTAAGGCTTTACATACTAATTTGGATTGGCAGAGAGTTTTAGACGGAGAGATGGAAGGAACCGGCAGTCTTGTGGACAAGAATGCTATTTCATCCTGGAAGTCCACCGATCAGGGAAAATATGACTGGAATACAGGAACATGGGTAGGATTTGACGGTCCTACCTGGGTTGGTGCCTCCAGACAATTAACAGCATACTATATGGATCCCAGAAACTTTTTGGATGAGTCCTACATTTTCCAATTCTTACTCCATAGCTATAATCCGGAGGAACAGACGAGAGACGGTTTGGCAGCCATGCTAAAGGGCAGCTTTATGGATAGCGGAAGTCAAGGCAGTGGAAATGGGGGAAACAGCGGAAGCGGAGATGCTTCCTCTACCCAGAATTCAACGGAAACAGTAGTCATTTCCAATGAAGCACCGGGAGCAAACATATCAAATGCGGAGGGAACGGTTATTCCTTCCGGAACCACAGCGGCATCTGCAGACAATTCCAATACAAGTAACGGATCAAATGCAGGCGGTGTGGATTACGTGAGTATTATTATGAAGGCTGCGGAGCAGTCTAAGCAGAATCCCTATGTTCTGGCTTCCATGATTTTACAGGAGCAGGGAAAAGGAAGCAGCGGTTCTATTTCCGGAAGTAGCGGGCATTACAATTATTTTAATATCGGTGCTTACCAGGACGGAAAGATGGGAGCCATCGAGAGAGGTATTTGGTATGCCAAGCAAAGTGGCAGCTATATGCGTCCCTGGAATAGCAGAGAAAAGTCTATTGTGGGCGGAGCACAGTTCTTTGCGGAAAATTATATGAATGCGGGACAAAATACTTTGTACCTGAAGAAGTGGAATGTACAAGGTTCCAACCTATTTAAGCATCAATATATGACCAATGTACAGGGAGCTGCCGAGGAAGGGGCAAAGTTATCTTCAGCTTACAGCAAAGATATGAAGAATAAAGCCCTGGTTTTCTCCATCCCCGTATATAAGGATATGCCGGGACAGAAAGAGCCGATTCCTACCGGAGATGAGAAACCCGCAAGAAAAGATGGTGGCAACAGTTCCGGAGATAGCTCGGGCAGCGGTAATAGCACAGTAAGCAATGCCGGAAATACAGGTGCTAATGGAAATGGAAGCAACACAAACAGCTCAGCAGGGAAGACAGAGAGCGGTGTAGAAGTAGTGGAGATTGGAAAGAGTCCTCTTGGTTAAAAAGTCTTGAAAGAATTCTCATCTTTCAGTAAAATATAACGGAATGTGTCGAGTAAAGCTTCGGGTACTGTCAGAGGATGGGAAGACTCGAATCAGAGGAATTTGAGGAAATAATAATGAAATCATTACAATATATACTATATACTTGCCTGCTCAGCCTTCTGTTTTCCATGGCTGTTTTTGCTGCAGACGGACAGCTAAGCTTTTCCGATCCGACAGGTAAGGTGGGAGAAGAAATCACGGTGAATATGAAGGTGAAGAGCGATACTCCTTTAGCCAGAGTAGATATTACCCTTCGCTACGACAGCAATTCTTTGCAGTTTGTCAGCGGAACGAATACTGATGGAGGTGCAGGAACTCTGCGTGTACACGGTACCGGCGATAATTCCGTAGCAAACACCTTGGCATTTGCTTTGAAATTTAAGGCTGCTTCCGCAGGACAGTCCAGTATTACAGTAGAAAAGCAGGAAATATACAGCGGGGATGAAAGTCTTTTAAACCTTACCCATGTGGGAAAAGGTGCTGTAAATATTACTGCAGAAGAAACAAGCAGTGAAATCACGGCGGAAACTTCAGCCTCTGCAGAAGAAAGTGAAGAGGCGGAGACCAAGAACGAAGGGGTTAAGCTTACCGCAAAGGACAAGAGCATTACCATTATGAATCCCGGCTCCGATGTAAAGATTCCGGATGGCTTTTGGGAAAGCACCATTGATGTAGACGGTCATCAGGTAAAGGGATGGGTATGGAAGGCCGATACAGAGCATCAGTACATCATTGTTTATGGAATGAATGATGCGGGGGATTTACACTTTTATCGTTACGACTTAAAGGAAAAAACCATTCAGCGGTATTTTCAGGATCCCTTAGAGGCTGAGCAGAAGAAAAATGCGGAAAGCTATCCAACTTTATTAAATCAATATGATACTTTGGTAGGAAAATATAATGTACAGACAATCTTGAGCATTGTTTTTGCCTTAGTGGCTTTGCTTCTTGCCGCTCTATCCATCTTCCTGTGGCAGACACGTAGCAAATTAAAGAAAATTATTGCTTTCCAGAGAGAAACCTTGGAGCGAGAGCGAAAGGAAAGTCGTCCCAATGTAGAGCGTTTCTCATTAAAGGAAGAATTTCCCATGAAGGACCAGGATTTCTCGGAGGAAGATGAAGAGGAAGAAGAGGGAAGGACTAAGCTGATTGGTCGTAGACCAAATGTGCATCATGAGGGAGAGAACAGCTCCGATATCGAGGATGCGGATTTAGGAGCCACCAGAGCGATTTCTTTATCTGCTGAAGATAAAAAGAGATTGGCGGATAAAGAGAAACATAAAAAAGAGGATTCTTTGGAGCATACCAAAGAAGTAGAGCTGGAAATCGAAGAGCTGTAAGTTCTATGAGCCATAAAGAATTTAAAAGCTGTAATGGCTTATAGAATTAAGAGAAACATGATGTAGAAGCTGTTTATCATGCAGTATAGCCATAAAAAGTAGGAGATCTGTCCTAAGGC
>CAUSUG010000095.1:0-7569 GCA_963534765.1 uncultured Oribacterium sp. | reverse complement strand
ATTTATTTCTATGAATATGTTAAAATAAGCCTGTTCAATCGACAATTGAAGACAAAGGGAGGAAACAGAATGAAAAATTGTCCGAATTGTGGACAGGAAGTCCAAGACGAGGAGAAGTTTTGTGAGCACTGCGGAGAAAAGCTGGAAGGCGCAGAAACTGTAAGCGCTGAGGCAGGTGCTACCGGTGCTGAAACAAGCGCTGCAGCAGAAAGCAGTGAGCTTGGAGCGAATGCTGATCATGCAGTAAGTGCTGCAACAGCTACAGAAGCTGCTCCTGTAGAGCCCCAGGCAAGCTATTCCTATGCACAGACTTTAGAGGAGGCTCCTGCGGGAAAGAAGGGCATGAAGCTTTTAATCCCTGTCGTTGCCGTAATTATTCTTCTTTGCGCAGGCTTTTTTGCCTTTGGAAAGAAGTTACTTTCCGGTGGCGTGGCTTTAAGCACAGAGCAGAAGTTCCTTCATTATCAGGAGAAGTATCTCCAGGATAAGATGGATGCCATGGTGGCCTTAGGCTTTATTAACGAGGATTTAAAGCAGTCTTCCGATATGACCCTTACCGGAGAAATCGAAGGCAGTGACGAAATGAATAAGTATCTGAAGGATTCTCAGATTCAGTTAAAGTATGACATGGATGCGGAGAAGAATTCCTTTATCGTGAATTTAAGTGCCAAGATCATGGGTACAGATTTACTGGAAGGCTTTGCGGATTATCGTGACGGAAAAATCGGCTTTGCGATTCCTGTAGCGGATGAGCACTACTATCGGGGAGATTTAAAGACCATTATGAAGAATCTCACCGAGCAGGATATTGTGGCTCCGGATTTAAAGAAGTCTGCAGAGAACAGAAAGCGTCTGGCAGAGATTTCCAAGAAGTACGGAGAACTCCTTGTCGGTAGCATGAATAAGGATAACTTAACGGTAGAAAAGAAGGAATTCACCTTAGAGAATCTGAAGGAGAAGTATACCGGAGAGGTTTACGTATTTAAGCCCACAGAGGAAGATTTAAAGAATTTCTATGAGAAGCTGGCAGATACGGTAGAAAAGGACAGTGATTTAGAGTCTCTTTTAGAGGATGTTTATGCGACCAGCACCTGGGACAGCGCTTTAGGCATGGGAGATGCAAAAACGCCGAAGGATCAACTTAGTGAGCTGGCAAAGGAGATTCGTGATAATGCTGCGGATACCGCAAAGGAGATGGCGGACAATGAATTCCAGTGGCAGATTGCGGTTGTTGACGGAGATTTAAGACAGGTTCTGCTTTCTACAAAGGACGATTCCTTTTCTCTGGAGATTGCCAAGAAGGGCAAAGAGGTTACCGAGCAGATTAATGTTGTAAGCTCCAGCTCCGAGAATATGTACTTAAAGAACAGCTACAGCGTAAAGGATAAGATGCTGGAGGGAAGCATTTCCGGCGGTAACGGTGTTCTGGATGTTAAGGCTTTGGAATATAAGATTGATACAACCAAGCATTCTGCTTTAATGCCTTATGGAACCTATATTGTAGAGGATCCTACAGGAATGGGAGCAAAGCTTACCCTTACAGTTTCTGATGGAGAGAAGGGCAGCAGCAATCATGAGATTGTAGTAGAGGGCTTACAGAACTACTATATGCCATTTAGCAGTGCGAAGATTAATCTGAACACCACCAAGACCGGTACAGCTACCCTTCCGAAGGAAGAGGAAGTGGATATTTCCAACTACAGCCAGGAGGATTTCGATAAGTTGAGCGAGACTATTGGAAATGGCTTAGCGAAGGTAGCATCTACTTTACAGGGAGAACTTGCAGGATGATGAAGGAGAGCCTTTGTGAGATAAACAACTTAGGCCTTAGGTATCATAGAGGAGAGAGCGCCATATTACAGGGGCTCTCTCTTTCCCTATTCAAAGGAGAAATCGTAGGGATTCGCGGAGAAAATGGTGCCGGAAAAAGCAGCCTTTTAAAGGCTATTGCCGGTCTGCTTCCTTATCAGGAGGGAGAAATCCGGATGCCTAAGGAGGTTCGAAAGGGTCTTTCCTATCTGCCCCAGGACCTGTCCCTCTATGACAGCCTGACGGCATTGGAAAATCTGATTTTTTACGGAAAAATTCAGGGAATACCGGGGAGGCTTTTAAAAACCAGAGGGAACTGGCTTCTGGAGGAGTTGGGACTTTCTCAAAAAAGCCGGGAAAAGCTGTCCGCCCTGTCCGGGGGAATGAAGCGCCGGGTGCATTTGGCATCGGCTCTCATGCTTCGTCCAAGCATTTTGCTTTTGGATGAGCCCACCGTAGGCTGTGATGAGGAATCCTATCACAGGATTCGAGACCTGCTTTTAAAAATGAAGAAGCAGGGCACGGGGATGTTGCTCATCAGCCACGGAAGAGGAGAGCTGGAGGATCTGGCAGATAGAATTTTAACTCTGGAACAGGGAAAGCTAAGGGAGAAGTGTATATCATCGGATTGAAGTCATCCCAAGACTAAGGGGTGAAGATAGAAAAGGACTAAGGGGAGAAGAGAATGAAGGGATTTTTTGCGGCCATTTGGAAGGACGGAAGGTTATTTCTCCGAAAAGGAGGACTGTTTATTTTGCTCTTTCCCCTGCTCCTGTTTCCCCTTTTTGCCTTTTTCTTTCAAGGACAAAGCGGTCAAATGCAGGCCTTTCCGGTGATGGTGATTGATGAAGATCAAACCATTATGTCCAAAACCCTGATTCGGGAAATGGAGAAGGTGGAGCTGTTTTCTACCGTTATCAAGGAAGAGGGAGAAATCGGACAGGAAGGTAGGGAAAGGGCCTTCCAAGAGGGAGTAGTAGGCATTTTACGAATCCCCAAGGATTTCTTTTATACCGCCTATCGCTTTGAGGGGGAGCCGGTAGACTTAAGCTTAAATACCAATCGGCCGACGGAAAGTCTCCTGTTTCAAAGTATTTTCACCTCCATTATGGAAATTATGGAGAAGGAACAGGAAATCAGTAAAGGGGTTTTTCATGCCCTATATGGAGAAAGTCTTTCCAAACAAGAGGAAGAAAGCCTCTATGAGCATGCTTCGGAAAGATTGCTTACGGCAGTTTTAAAGCGACAGCTTGTCTTTGACGAGGAGGGGCAGAGTAGCCAAGTGGAGAAGGCACTTTCCCTTCGCATCTTTTCCTTTATTTTTTTCTTCCTATTGTCCTTTTGTGCCTTGTCTTCCGTTTTCTCAGTGCCGGAAGAGGAAAAGAAGGGGATTCCCCAGCGATTTGCCCTGCTGGGAGGAAGAGGCTTTTTCCTTTCTAAGCTCTTCTTTTTATTTCTTTCTGCACTGCCCCTTTTGCTTCTATGCTTATTTGCGCTGAAAAAGTCCTTAGACCTTTCCCTAGAACAACTGATACCGATTGCTTTAATTTTTTGTGTTGAGCTCTTGAGCTTCTTCTTTTTCTTTTATCAATTGTTTCGAATTATGGGAGAGGAAAGTACAGCAAAATTACTATCCTTTTCCCTACTCTTTTTGGGAATTCTTTATACCGGAAAGCTGTTCGGAGAGAGCAATGCACCGGAGCTTGTGAAGCGTCTTTCTCCTATTACCGTGAATCGAATGGTCTTGGAGGGAGTCCGGAGAGGGCTTTCCTTCTCTACATTACTGTCTACCGCCCTGCCCCTGCTTTGCTGGGATGCTTTGGCCCTTGCCTTAGGAATATTCTCAGGAATACTTTCTAAGCTTAAAACGTTTTCTAAGCGAAAAACAATTTCCCGGAATTTTCAGAGAGAATCCAAGAGACAATACGGACAAGATAGACAAGACGGACGAGATGGACAGGACGGACAATACAGACCGGACGAACAATGCGGACAAGATGGACAAGATAAACCCGGCGGACAATACAAATCATACGAAAAGTTTGCCCTTCCTTTTCCCGGCTCTCTGCTTTCCCTTCGTTTTTCCCTCCTCTTAGGGGGCGGCAGGGGATTCCTTTTGCTTGTGCTTTTCCTACTTTCTCTTTTTGCCTATTCCCGGGTCGGAGGAAAAGAGAAGCTTTCTCTTATGCTGGTGAGGGAAGATCATGGCGCCTGGAGTGCAGAATTGATTCAGGAGCTGCAGCAGGAAAAGGGGCTTCAAGTGGAAGTCGTGGAAAATCAGGAAGCGGAAAAGGCTCTTTTGGAGGGCAGTGTAGAGGGGGTACTTTGGATTAAAGAGGGCTTTACCGGAGATACGGAGGGAAGAGGAAGCTTACATTACGAAAGCAGTGCGGATTCGCTGGCGGAAATGGGGATTCGGGAAATTGTAGCCGCGCTCAGCAGTACCCTTCGCATGGAGAAGGGCGCTCTTGCCTATGGGGAAAGCCTTTTAGGAAGAAGCCTTAACGAAACGGAAAAAGAAGCTATAGAACAGTCCATTGTAAAGAGTAAGAGAACAGAGCCTCTATATCAGATTCAGGAAATAAAAGGAGAAAGAGGCAGAAGCCTGTTCCAGCCCAAGGGGGAAGCCGTATTAGGCTTTGTTTTGTACTTCTTCCTATTTTCCTTGGGAACGGCATTGGGAAGAGAAGAAGAGAAAAAGGTCTTCCAAAGGAGCAGAACCTATCTCGCCGGAAGACTACGGTATCATCTTAGCGGAATTCTTCTTTTCGGCCTTTTGAGCCTGGGATTTTTCCTTGTGCTGGAGGGCAGAACTATTTTGGGAATAGAAAAAGAAGGAGGCTTTCGCCTTGTAGAACTCTACAAGGATTTGCTCCTTCCGTTACTTTGTACCTTGGGATTTTCCTTCTTCCTATACAGCTTTGCCAGAAGACTATCCTACTCCGTTTTTGGAGCGGAAATGGCAGGAGGCCTGTCCTTAAGCCTCGGCCTGCTGTTCAGCTTCCTGGGTGGAAGCTTTATAGATTTTTCCTCCTTAAGCAATATCCCAAGCTTTATTCCCTACCTCTCCCCAATAGGCATCTATCAGATGGGAATGGAAGGACACTTCCTCCCCATGGGAATGCTGATATTATTCAGTGTCTTACTGTTGTAAAAGGGGCTGTAAAAATCAAAATAGTTTTCGAAGCAATATAGGTCTGAATCGAGGCGTGCTCTCTCTAGCTTCGCCCTGCGAAGTGAAGGACTGTATTCTTTGTAATGATGCGCTCTGATGCAGTATGGGTCTGTAATCAGGGCACGCTCCCGCTAGCCTCGCCTGCGAAGTGAAGAACTGCACTTGTTATAAGAAATCGCTCTGATGTAGTGTGGGTCTATAAATGGGGCACGCTCCCGCTAGCTTCGCCACGTAGCGGATACTAAGCGAAAAACTGCGTTTCTCTTGTTTTTCGCAAGTACCGACGGGCTCAGACTACCCTTATTATAGACCCACACTGCATCAATCGCTCCAATAATTGATTTTTGCAGTCCTTCCCTTCGCCGGCTTTCGGTAAGTTTCGACGGGCTCAGATTGCCCCTATTATAGACTACGCTGCATCAATCGCTGCAATTATTGAATAATTACAGTCCTTCCCTTCACCGGTCTTTCGCAAGTATCAAGCTAAGACTACTCCGGATTAAGATCTATATTGCCGAAAATTACTTTATTTTTTGATTTTTCACAGCCCCATCCGGCCTAAACCGTAATAGGTCTGAAACATGGATAATCCTAGCCATAGTAGCCTGAGGCAGAATGGTTCTGAAATAGGAGTAGTCTGAGTTATAGCAGTCTGAAGCAGAATAGGCCTGAAACAGAGGGGGTTTGAGTCATAACAGCCTAAGTGGAATAGGTCTGAAATAGGGGTTGTTTGAGTCAAATAGCCTGAAGCAGAATAGGCCTGAAACAGAGGGGGTGAGTCATAACGGCCTGGACAGAATAGGTCTGAATAGGGGTAGTCTGAGCCCGGTATTTGCGAAATCCGGCGAAGTGAAGAACTGTAAAAACCAATAATTAAAGCGAATAATGCAGTATGGGGCTATAATAGGGGCAATCTGAGCCCGTCAGTACTTACTGAAAGCGAGCAAGCGAAGCTTGAAGTTAGTACTGTTACGAAGGCGAAGTTAGCGGGAGCGTGCCCCAATTATAGACCCATACTGCATTAGAGCGCATCTTTATAATAAAACAGTCCTTCAATACACAGGATTAAGCTAGCGAGAGCGTGCCCTGTTTCAGCCCTATTTCCCCTGCTCCAGCTGCCAAATCTTCCATAGCCCCTTCAGCAGCAGGTTGTCATCTACGATCATCTTATGTTTGCAATAAGGACAAATCAGGTGGGCTAGGCCTCCTGTGGCAATTACGCTACCCTCCTCCTGCAGTTCTTCCTGAAAATGCTCCACAATACCGTCTAAGGAGCCGGCGGTGCCGTAAATAATGCCTGCCCGCATAGCATCTACCGTGTCGGTGGAAATCAAGGTCTTGGCAGGCGCTACATCGATACTGGGAAGCAAAGAGGTTTCTTTGGCCAGGGCATTCATGGAGATGCCCACTCCGGGAAGAATTACACCTCCCATAAAGACTCCCTCTTTATTCACTACTGTAATGGTGGTGGCGGTACCCATATCGATAATAATGGCAGGGAGAGGATAGTTGTTTTTCGCTCCCACAGCGGAGATAATCAAATCCGGAGCCACACCGCTGGGATCCGCCATGGCAAAGCTCATATTCATGGGACTACTGCTGTTGACCACCACACATTTTCCCTTACAGAGAAGCTCCATAGCCTTCTGATAAGAGGTGGTGAGTTCCGGTACAACAGAGGAAAGGATAGAACCCTCCAAGCCTTGCAAATCAATCTCTAAAAGCTGACAGATTTGGGCAATATCTGCGGCATATTCATAGCTGGTTTTTCTCCGGCTACTCTCCATACGGAAAATCTTCTGAATCTCTCCCTCTTTCGTAATGGTTCCAAAAACAGTATGGGTATTCCCGCAATCGATGGCTAAAATCATGTTTTCTCCTTAAACGGCAAGCTCTTGCTTTACAAAGCGAAGGTTTCGTAAGATACGGGCTAAAATGGGAACAAGCACCAGATTCACCAAGAATTCCGCGGTAAAATTGATTCCCAGAATACTGAAAAGAAGGAAATCTACTATTTTATCTTGTCCATTGGCCCAAAGCACCAAGGTATCTTGGAAGAACAGAAGAAGTCCCAAAATAAAAATGCCGGTGTTCACCACAGGAGCAATTCCTGCGGCTAAAAATAGGGACAGAGTGGTATTCTTTTTGGCAAGGCTTCTTGCCACCAGACCGGACAGATAGCCCGCTGCGGTGCTTTTAATCATACAAAGAGCTAGGGTGATAACGGGCTTTTGGGAGAAGAGCATAAAGCCTCCCGCGTCATTTCCGGAAATCACGGAAATGCAAACCAAAAAGCCGAAGAGTCCCCCCAGAAAGGCAGCACTTAGCGGTCCGTAAAGCACAGCTCCCAAAATAATGGGAACCAAAGTTAAGGTTATGTTAAAGGGGCCCAGTTTCAGACTTCCCAGCAATAGCTGTAGGGCCAAAACCAAAGCGGCAAGAATAGCCGTTCCAACAAGGTTTCGCACAAAATTTTGATTTTTCATGAAAGCTCCTTTCCATTAATAAAAACCGGGGAAATTATGGCATGAATAGCGAAAAATTTCAAGAAAATTAAAAGTCTCCGGAGCAATGTATTGCAATAC
>CAUSUG010000094.1:0-7768 GCA_963534765.1 uncultured Oribacterium sp. | reverse complement strand
AGCAAATGTTTTACAATTTTAAAAAGTCTAATTGATTAAAAGCATTCTCTCCGCCTCTTCCAAAACCGGAACTTCCCTTTGGGCAATCAGCCTCCCTAGTTTTGTATTACTGCATTTTTCATATTCCTTTATGGCTTCTTCATAGTTTAGCTTCAAGGTTTCCATGTGAAAGTCTCGGATTTCATAGGGCATCAAATTCTTTTCCCCAAAGGCACGGACTTTACACAAAAAATAATGGTTAATGTTGTGCCGATGAACATGGTTGTAATAATCACTGACTATCCCAATTTCTTGGAGGATTTCCACCTCGGCACCCAGCTCTTCCTTTAGCTCTCTTTTGATAGCCGTCTCTAAGCTTTCTCCCTTTTCCACTCCGCCACCGGAAGTTTCAATCAAGGTGGCTTTTCCGAAAGAATCATCCCTATGAATTCTCACAAAATAGAAATTCTTCTCTTCATCAAAAACAATGCCCCGGGCAATCTCTCTGTCATGGTCAATATATTCAAAGGGAAATTCCCTATCCTGTAGCCTTAGGTTCAATTTACTTTCCTTAGATATCATTTTGATAAATATCCCTCCTATGCCCTATTCCCAATACCAGAACAATTACTTTATCCTCCTGAATTTCCGCAATAATTCTATAATCCCCTACCCTATATCTCCATTGTCCGCTTCTATTGGCTGTTAATCCCTTTCCATACTTCCTGGGATCTTCACAGCCTTCTAAGTTCTTTCTAAGCCAGGCAACGATAAGAGAAGCTGTGTACTTGTCCAGCTTTTTCATCTGCTTTAATGCCTTATCGGAAAACACAACCCTAAAACTCATCCTAAGCCCAGCTCTTTCTCCACCTCATCAAGAGTATAGGTAATAGGATTTTCTCTATATTCCGCTATGGCCTCTTTATAAGCCTGTAAATCATATTCCTCTTCAATATGTTCAAGAACTGAGCGTCTAAGCAATTCCGAAACACTAATTCCATTCATTTCCGCATATTTTTTGAAAAGCATAGAGTCTGCATCATTTAACCTTAAAGAAATCGTCATCTCATTTCTCCTTTCATGTGTAATACATTGTATTATATATTGGATAATGCGTCAATTTCCTCTTCTTGCTTTCTATAAGAAAATATGGCAAGATTTTACACAGAAAAATTAGGGGGGATAAAGATGGCAAAGCTTGTAGATTCCAAAGAGACCATTGCAGTATTGCAAAGGACGAACTTCCAGTTCAAAAAGCAATTCGGTCAGAATTTTTTAATTGATGCATCCGTATTGGATCATATTATTTCTTATGCCAAGATTCAGAAAGAGGATTTGGTGATTGAGATCGGTCCCGGAATCGGAACCTTAACAGAAGCTCTTTGCGAGCATGCAGGACAGGTGATTGCCATTGAAATTGATGATAAGCTGATTCCTATTTTAGAGGAGAACCTTGCAGGAAAAGAAAATTTCCACCTCCTGCATCAGGATGTTTTGAAGGTGGACTTTACGGAGCTTCTAAAGGAATACCCTGACTTTCATTCCGTAAAGGTAGTAGCGAATCTTCCCTACTATATTACCACCCCCATTTTACTCTCCTTACTGGAAAAGAAGCTTCCTCTTAGCTCCATCACCGTAATGGTACAAAAGGAGGTTGCGGAGAGAATGCAGGCCGGCCCCGGTACCAAGGACTACGGTGCTTTATCCCTTGCGGTGCAGTACTACAGTAAGCCGGAGATTGTGCAGGAAGTTCCCCCCCACTGCTTTATTCCCCGTCCAAAGGTAAGCTCTATGGTGATTCACCTCTCCATTTACAAGGAATCCCCTGTCGAATGTGAGAATCCGGAGTATCTCTTTAAGACCATTAAGGCTTCCTTTATGCAAAGAAGAAAGACCTTGGTGAACGCCCTGTCCGCCGGTCTTTCCTTAGATAAGGAAGTGATTAAAAGCGTCCTTTCCGCCCTTTCCTATCCGGAAAATGTAAGAGGAGAGACCCTTAGCTTGAATGAGTTTGCAGAAATCAGTGATAACCTGGATCCGGAGTGGAGGGAACAGCAAAAATCCGTATTTTGCAGGTTTTGCGAGTAAGTAAGAAGGAGCTAAGAAATCAAAAAAATTTTCTAAGCAATATAGGTCTGAATTGGGGCACGCTCTCGCTAGCCTCGCCTTCGCAGTACAGGACTGTAGAATGATAAAAGGCTACGCTTCGAAGCTGTATGGATATGAAATCGGGCACGCTCCCGCTAACCTCGCCACGTAGCGGATACTAAGCGAAAAACACAGTACCTGTGTTTTCGCAAGTACCGACGGGCTCAGATTACCCTCTTTCATATCCATACAGCTTCCGTCGCTTTGGCTTTGAATTTCTACAGTTCTTCTTTTCGAAGGCTTGCTACATGTACCGGCGGGCTCAGATTACCCCGGTTTCAGACCTATTATGCATATACGCTGTTCTTCTATTTTACAAGCCCTTTTATATCTCTTAGCGCAAAACCATCTCGATAAAAAAGGAGCTGTAAAAATCAAAATAGTAAGGAGATTTTCGGCAATATAGGTCTGAATATAGGGTAGCCTGATACTTGTGAAAGACCGGCGAAGTGAAGGACTGTAAAATCAATAATTGAAGCGAATGATGCAGTGTGAGGCTATAATAAGGGCAATCTGAGCCCGCCGGTACTTACTGAAAGCGAGCTAAAGCGAAGCTTGAAGTTAGTACCGCTGCGAAGGCGAGGTTAGCGAGAGCGTGCCCTAATTATAGCCCACACCGTATCAGAGCGTCTTCTTATAGCGAGTGCAGTCCTTCACTACGCAGGGCGAGGCTAGCGAGAGCGTGCCCCAATTCAGACCTATATTGCTTAGAAAATTTTATTGCTTTAAATTTACTTCTTCAAATACCCATAAAAGGCATTATGCACCTTTTCATATCTGGCGATGGCTTCTTCTCTACTGATATTTCTGGGGATGCTGCTGCCCCCAAGGGTGTATACGGTGATAAAGCTGTTGTTGTAGCCACTGATTAACTCCCACTGATCCTCCATGCGAATCATCAAAGGATAGCCCTTACCCACATAGTAGAGGGCCGCGTGCAGGTCCATACCATAGAGGTTCAGAAGCACGCCGTTATCATAGTCCATAGCTCTTCGAAGCTCCGGTATCTGGGAAACGAAATTGCTGATTTCCTCTTCCTGAATCTTCAGGTTAGCGGTATTGGGACGGTCTGTTCTATTCCAAACAATCCGCTCCTTCTGATCCACCACATAACCGAACTGCTCATAAATCTTCTTATAGGCCGCCTCCATGGTGGAGAACTCTCCCTGATAATGCCCCAGGCTATAGGCGGAGAAAAGTATATTCTCTTCCTTGGTATCTCCCGGAAGCTCAATAGAGCCTGCCTTTTCAATAGAGAACTTTTCCGGGTAATGCAGGCTAAACTGGCTAACCGCCTTACCTACCATGGGAAGATACTGCAGTTTTCCGATATTTCCCAGAACCTTGGATTCCAGAGAAATCTTTCTTTCATCTTTGATTTCTTTGTTGGAAAGCAGGCTGTCCTTCCCCACATACTGATACTCTCCGTCCTGAAATTGATATTCATCAAAGCGAAGCTGATTCCCTTCCAAGCTGAAATTTGCAAAGTACAGACCATCTTTTTTATAGGATAGCTTGGTTTTCATATCCTCCCCCACAATGCGAATCTCTGAAACAGGCACCTCCCCCTGGGGATTCCAAATCTGATCCTTGTCGCTATCCTGTAAGCCGTAGAGGAAATCCTCCCCCAGGAAGCCGATTACCTTCAGTCGTTTTCCGTCTTCGGAAATGCTTAAATTCTTATCTCCGTGGAGATTTCGAAAGGCAATTTCCCTGTGCAGTTCTCCGTCATTGTTCTTTTCCCCGTAAGCAATAAATTGCTTACTGCTGCTGGAGGCAAAATCATTTTCCGAAAGCCCGGTAGCCAGCGTAATCACCTCAAAGCTGTTGGTATCCACCCCATAGATACTGCCTGCAAAGAAAATGTAGAACATCCGATTGTCCGCATAGTAGGAAAGATTTTGAATGTTTTCCTCCAGCTTTTCCTTGCTGGCCTTTAAGGGCAGGAAGAAATTCTCCACCACCGTATTTTCCGAATTGTCATAGGTATAAAAGACAATGCCGGTATAGCCCTCGTGTCGGCCTCTTCGGATATAGCCGTATACCAGGAAATCCACATCCCCGTTGGTGTCCACACTCAAAATATGAATGCCGTGGGTAAAGCTCTCCTTCTCCACCGACTTCTCCCCCTCGGAATAGGAGAAAATCCGGTTCATATTTCCCTTTCCTTCTCCGTCGGCACGGTAAAGGGTATTCTTATCGGTAAAGGCATAGAAATTCTTGGTAGCGGATTGCAGGGCCTCAATATCGCTCTTTTCCCCCACACCCAGTAAAATCTTCTTATCCTTGTAACGATAATTCTGTCCGTCAAAAAGCTCCTTGGTTCTTCGGTCAAAGTCCATCAGGAAAATTCTTTGGGGATCATAACGCATCACATAGTTGTCTTCATTAAAAAAACGGTGCACATTGCCGTCCTGATCCGTGGCTCTGGAGGCATATTGGATTTGCACTAATGCCATGGTGCCGTCCAGCTCCTTCAAACGAATCTCCGGCTCCCCGTCCATTTCCATACCGCTGTCTCCCCAGGTAATCTGCTGGAAGGAGGAATGCAGATTCACATGGGCAAGAGAACTGTTATCCATGGTATCGTCACTTTCCAGATAAGTGCTAAGGCTCTTTGCCTCGTTCTTGGAAAAGCTCTTTCTGGTAAAATCCTCCGCAAGGCTCAGGACTTCCTGCCCCATATCTTCCTTCCCCAGTAAAACGCGGGTGTAGTAATAGACGCTGCTTTCTCCCAGGTCCAGTCGAAGACGAAGCAGGTACTCCTTTCCCTCCTTCATCAGGTTTTGGATAGGAAGGATAATGTGAACCCTTCCCCCTTCCTCCTGCAAGCTTCCTTCCTGGTCCTTTTCCAAAAGCTCCGTCCCATCCAGGGAACGAATATCATAATGCACAGACTTGGGGGCAGACTTTCCCTCCTCCAAAATCAACTCACACTGCCGATTTTCCGGAAGTAAGGTCAAGCTGTCCCGCACAAAGGCATCATCCATTTCCTGCAAATAGCCGTAGAGAGGATTGATTTCTTTTCCGGAGGAAAGCACATGAAGCACCGGTAATTTGCTTTTTCCCATGTTGGCATAAATTCTATTGTTTTGATCCATGGAACGATAAGAATGGAAGAAATAAAAAAGCAGAGCGACAAAAAAAATGCCGCCCAATACCAAAGCTCTGCTTCTTCTTTTATTCCAAAACTTCTGCTTACTTTCTCCTAGTCGTTTTAACAAAGTTTAACCCTTCTTCCTAATCCGGTCTTCCTATGCCCTAAGGCTTTTTTCTATCTCTGAATCTTTCCTAAGTCTGGGGCTTTTTCCTATCTCTGAATCTTTTCTAAGTCTGGGGCTTTTTCCTATAGCCTAAGGCCTCTTCCAGAGCCAGCTTTTCCTCCGCTCCCAGTTCTACGGAAGTACTGCCTTCCTCCACCTCTTTGATATAGAGGAAGCCTCCTTCTTTGGCATGAACGGAGTTAAAAATAAAGCCGCTGTTATCATAATTCAAAATCGCTAGGGCAAAGGAGAGATTTCCTCCCATACCGCCATAAGCATTATAGCGAACGATACCCCATTTTTGGAAGGAACGTCTGATATTCTTATGCAAAATCTTAAGCATTTCCCGCTGTTCTTCTTCCAGGTCTTCCAGCTTTTCCACATGCCTCTGTAGCTCAATAAAATAATCCTCCAGAGTTTCCGCATCCTTCCCCCGCATGAAATAATCATACTGGCGATAAAGCTTTTTATACTTGGCCTCCGCTTTCAGAGCGAAAAAGAGAGAAATGAGCGAAATCAATGTGGAAACCAGTACAAAAACCAATTTACCATGTTGTAGCAATACTTCCATTTATTCTTCTCCCCTTCCCTCTAAAATCCGGGTGATTCTATCTAAATCTTCCTTGGAGTAATATTCGATTTCCACCTTACCCTTATCCTCGTTCTTGGCGGTAATTTTCACCTTTGTCCCCAAATGTTCCTTCATTTTCTCTTCCAAGCCGTGAACAATGGTTTTCCACTGAGAGCTTAATTTCTTGGGTTTGTCCTGCTTTTCCGTCGGAGCTTTTTCTTCTTTAGCCCGTCTTTCCATTTCCCGGACACTCCATTTTTTCTCTACACATTCCTTGGCAAGAGAAAGTCTTTTCTCTGTATTTTCCACGGAAAGCAGGGCTCTGGCATGTCCCTCGGACAAAAGGTTCTGACGGAGATATTCTAAAATCTCTTCCTCAAGCTTTAAAAGTCGAAGACTGTTGGCAATGGTGGAACGTTTCTTTGCCACCCTTTCCGCCAGTTCCTCTTGACTCAAATGATATTCCGTCAGCAGGCTTTGGTAAGCCATGGCTTCCTCCACCGCATTTAAGTCTTCTCTTTGGATATTTTCAATGATGGCTACTTCCTTGCTGAGCTTTTCATCATAGTCCCGAATCAAGACGGGAATTTCCGTAAGACCGGCCATCTTTGCCGCCCGAAATCTTCTTTCTCCGGCAATGATTTCATAGAGAGGGCCTTCCTTTTTTACCAGTAAGGGCTGTAAAACACCGAATTGCTTAATACTCTGAGAAAGTTCCTCCAACTCTTCCTGGGAAAATTGTTTTCTGGGCTGCTTTGGATTGGCCTGAATCAAAGAAAGCTTCACCATTGCCTGCTCCTCTTTCTTCTCCCGTCCATCCTTCTTTCCGGCAAAAAGGGTATCCACCCCTCTTCCCAAACCATGCTTTGCCATGTTCTTCCCTTCCTTTCTCTAAGCTTTTAGTCAGCTACATTCTTTTCCAAAATTCCCGCAACATGCTTTTAATACGCTATGTCCTTTTCCAGAATCTCCGCAGCAAGCTTTCTGTAGGCCTCTGCCCCTGTAGAACTGTTGTCGTAAAGTGAGATAGGCAGTCCGTGGCTGGGAGCCTCCGCCAAACGAACATTTCTGGGAATAATCGTCTTGAAAATAGGATCCGAAAAATGCTCCTGCACCGCTTTTACCACCTCCTGCGACAGGAGATTTCTGCTGTCATACATGGTAAATAAAATTCCCTCGATTGTTAAGTCCGGATTCAAGGCGTCCTTTACCATGGAAATGGTATCCGTCATTTGGCTAAGTCCTTCCAATGCATAGTATTCACACTGAATGGGAATCAACACGGAATGAGAAGCCGTTAAAGCATTTACCGTAAGAGTACCAAGGCTTGGAGGACAATCAATAAAGATATAGTCATAGTCCTTTTGAATATTCTCCAGGGCTTCCTTTAGTAAGAAGTTTTTATTTTCCTCCTCTGCAAGCTCTGCATCCATGGCGGAAAGATTCCTGTCTGCGGCAATAAAGTCAAGATTTTCCAAGGCTTCCCGAACAATGCCCTTTTCTATGGGGAATTCTCCGCTAAGGATCCGATAAATGCTGATTTCTTCCTCCCGAATGCCGATTCCGCTTCCCGCATTTCCCTGGGGATCAAAGTCCAAAAGCAAAACTCTCTGTTTTGCCTCCGCTAAGGAAGCCGCCAAATTGACAGCGGTGGTGGTTTTTCCCACACCCCCCTTTTGGTTTGCAATTGTAATAATCTTCGCCATAAGACCCCTTAGCCTTTCTTTTCTGCCTTAATCTATTCCATAACAAGCTATTTGTATAAAATATTTGTATAGGATATTTGTATAGGATATTTATATAGGAT
>CAUSUG010000093.1:0-7803 GCA_963534765.1 uncultured Oribacterium sp. | reverse complement strand
GTCTGATATGGAATCCCTGTGTTTTCTGCTTTGTTCTTAAAAAAGAGAATTACTTTTTCGTCAAGGTTAATGGTTATCTGCTTTTTCAGAGCCTTAGCATACGGATTTTTTATAGCCTTGCTAAAATCAAATTCTTTTTCTAAAAATTCATCTCTATCTTTCATCACCTTACACTCCTTTCATAGCCTGTTTTCTCAGCTGCAGTTGCCTTTCTTGATGAGATAATACGGATTGTCGTTTCTTCCCGTATACAATGAACTACAAGAAGAATATTGCCCTCATCGCTACAACCAAGGATACGAAAACGGTCCTCATTTCCGGAATGAAGCTCGTCATACTCCAGCAGAGCTTGCTCATCATAAAATACTGTTTTTGCTTCTTCAAAGGATACCCCATGCTTGATTTGGTTTATCCGATTTTTGGTTTCATCCCATTCGAATTCCATAGGGCACCACCTTTCTATAGGTACAGTATAATTATATAATAATTATACTTCAAGCGGAAATTTATATTACTAATAGGAAATCAAATAAAGAGAATGCAGTCTGTTATGAGATGTTAGTTTCTTCTTTTAAGAGATTAGAGTAAAGGTAGTCTAGGCATAGCCGGATTTTAGACTAAGAAATCCCTTTTCAAATAAACAGAGGACATAAAAAACCAAGCGAATTGAATAACTTTTCGACAATATAGGTCTGAAAGAAGGGGTAGTCTGAGCCCGCGGGTTCTTAGCTTTTGTTTTGTAAAAGCTTAGAACCCCTGCAGGGCGAGGCTAGCGGGAGCGTGCCCCTGATTTCAGGCCTATATTGTACAGAAAAGTAATTTGGCTTTTTACATCCTCTTTTTGATTCCAGCGAGAGCGTGTCCGTTGGGACTTGCCGATCGCACTAGAACCGAAGCTAATTCTTACTTTTCTCTTCAGCCTCCTTTTTTCTTTTCCTTTTTTCTGTTTTTATGGTAAAATTTCCAAAAGATTGTTGTTATTTATGGGAGGTCTTCATGGAAGAACAAAGAGCATATAGAGTGGAAGAACAGGATCAGGATAGTTTTGGAGAGGTAATCATTGCAGATGAAGTCATTTCCATCATTGCCGGCATTGCGGCCACAGAGGTAGATGGTGTGGACTCCATGGATGGAGGCTGGTCCGGTGCTCTGGTTTCCCGTATGGGAATCAAGGATCTGGCTCGCGGTGTCAAGGTGGAGATTTCCGGTGAGGAAGTGGCTGTGGATCTACGTTTAAACATTTGCTACGGCTATGCGATTCCCGAGGTTTCCAAGGCCGTACAGGAGAGAGTGGTTTCCAGCATTAACAGTATGACCGGTTTAACGGTTAGAGAGGTCAATGTTAAGATTTCCGGAGTGGTGAATAAAGAGAATGAATAAGAGAGAAGAAAGAGACCATAAATTTAAACTCTTGTTTTCCACCTTGTTTTATCCGGAAGAGGGAAAGCAGGAGCAGTTGAGCCATTATTCCTATAGCAAGGAAGAGGATGAGGATTTTTTACTTCCGGAGAAGGAAGAAGAGCACCTTTCTGAAGAGGAAGAGGCATTTTTGTCTCAGGAAGTTATGAAGATTCTGGACTTGCTTCCTCATTTGGATGAGCGAATCAACGCGGTAACAGAGGGCTGGACCACCAGCCGTATGTCCAAGACGGACTTAACCGTTCTTCGTTTGGCTCTGTATGAGTTGGAGTATCAGGAAGAGACCCCGGATAAGGTGGTTTTCAACGAGGCGGTAGAGATTGCGAAGAAGTATGGGGGAGCGGATTCCGGATCCTTTGTCAATGGCGTCCTGGCTCGTATCACCGGAAAGCAGGCTGATGGAGAAGAGAAGGGCAAGTCTTCTAAGGGCAAATCCGGAAAGGCGGAGAAAAAGTCTTTCCATATCGTAAAATCAAAAGCTAAAGAGGAAAAAGCGCCAAAGAGAGGATAGAATGCATCCTGAATCACAATTTCACTGAAGCGATTGCTTTATTAAAGGGGACAGTGCTTCCCCAAGCAGAGGCTTCGTTCTTTAGAACTTCCGGAGCGCATGCCTTGCAGATAAAATGCACTCCGAACGGATGCCTTGCTTTGAAATGTGACGGGATATCAACAGTAGCCTATGGCAAATAAAGAATATACGGTTAGTCAGGTAAATCGTTATCTGGCACGAATGATGCAGGAAGATTTCTTCCTTTCCCACATTACCGTCAGTGGGGAAATTTCCAACTTGAAAATGCATCCTTCGGGACATATTTACTTCACCTTAAAGGACCAGGCTTCGCAGCTTTCCGGCATTATGTTTGCGGGAAAGAGGGCGGGGCTTGCTTTTCCGTTGGAAAATGGAATGAAGGTGCTGTGTTCCGGCCGTATCGGTGTTTATGAGGCAGGAGGCAGCTATCAGATTTATGCGGATTCCTTCCAAAGGGCGGGACAGGGAGACCTCTATCTTCGCTTTGAGGCCTTGAAGAAGGAATTACAGGAAATGGGGCTTTTTGATGCCATGTATAAAAAGCCGATTCCCAAGTATGCCAGAAAAATCGGTATTGTTACCGCAAGCTCCGGAGCAGCGGTTCGAGACATTATACAAATCGCAAAGCGGAGAAATCCTTTTGTGGAGCTTTTCCTCTATCCGGCCTTAGTACAGGGTGAGGGGGCAGTGGCTTCCATTTGTAAGGGGATTGCCCGTCTGGATCAGATGGGCTTCGATGTGCTGATTGTAGGTCGAGGCGGCGGTTCCATAGAGGACCTTTGGGCCTTTAACGAAGAGGCGGTGGCTAAGGCTATTTTCAATGCGGACACCCCCATCATTTCCGCTGTGGGACATGAAACCGATACCACCATTGCAGACTTCGTATCGGATTTGCGGGCACCCACCCCCTCTGCGGCGGCGGAGCTTGCGGTTTTCGACTATATGCAGTTTGTGGATGATTTGGCAAGCTATACCTATACCTTCCATCAGAGGATGGAGCGGATTATTCAGAAAATGCGGCAAAGGGTTAAGGAGGAGGAGCTTCGTTTTTCTGTCCTTCACCCCAGAAATATTCTACAGGGAAAACAGCATAGACTGCTGGATTTGGAAAGTCGTTTTCAAAGGCAGATGGAGCTATGCATTCAGGAAAATAAATCGGCGCTTCTGCCCTACCGGGTATTCCCCCAATGGATGGAACGAAAGCTAACAAATGCCAAGGACAGGATGGGAGAGTATCAGGTCTTTCCCCACAAGATGAAGGAAAAGATTCTTCTTGCGAAAAATAAAGAGGAGCGGTATCGACATTTTCCAAGGCTTATGGAAGGGAAGCTGGAAAAGAAGAAGCATCAGTTGGCCATTCTTTCGGAGCAATTTGATGCCCTTTCCCCCCTGCGTCTATTGTCCAAGGGCTTTTCCTATGTGCAAAGGGAAGACGGCAAGCGGATGAGCAGTGTGGAGCAGGTGAAAATGGGAGAGATTTTAAAGATTCATTTCACGGACGGTACTGCCAAGGCCAAGGTTTTGGAAAAGCAAAAGGAAGAACGGCTTGGGCCGGAGAAGCCGGAGCAATAGCAGCTTGGTGTAGAATAGGAGAAGCGCCTAGAGAAAGGAGCCTGTATGGGAACAGAGGAAAAGAAAGTCGAAGAGCAGAAGCTGAAGAAGGCGGAGAAAGAGCAGAAGGAAAAGAAGGATTTAAACGAGATTTTTGAAAATTTAGACGGCCTGCTGGAAAAGATGGAGGGCGAGGATAGCCTGGAAAAAAGCTTTGCCATTTACCAGAAGGCGGTTTCTTTGCTGAAGGAAGCTAATGAAAGCATTGACCAGATTGAAAAGCAGGTGAAGCTTTTAGACAGCGAGCAAAAGGGTGGCTTGGATGCTTAAGGAGAATCAGGTGTTCGAAAATGCAGAGAGGAACTCTTCAAGAGATGGCATAGAATCTGAAAAGGCCGGTTTATGGGGAATGAAATCCATTGAGAATGGTGCTAATGCTGCTGTAAATCCGCATTCCGTGGAAGAGGGATTTCGAAAAAGAAGGCAGGAAGTGGAAGCCATTCTGACCGCATTTTTACCGGAGGAAAAGGGGCCTGCGAAGACCGGAATAGAAGCCATGAACTACAGCCTTATGGTGGGGGGGAAAAGGATTCGTCCCATCCTGCTTCGAGAGGCCTTTTTGCTTTTCTCCGGGGAGGAGAGACAGAAGCTTTTCCTACCCTTGGCTGAAGCTTTTATGCTGGCCATGGAGATGATTCATAGCTTTTCCCTTTGTCATGATGACCTGCCTGCCATGGATAATGACAAATATCGTAGAGGAAAGGAAGCTACCTGGTACCGTTTTACGGAGGCCCAGGGGATACTGGCAGGAGATTCTTTGAGCCTTTACGCCTTTCAGTGGGTACTGGAAGTTTTGGAAAGGGAAGGGAAAAAGGGCGACAGTGTAGAGCTTCTTTCCCCTACCATGCAAGGCCTTAAGATTTTGGCCAAGTCTGCCGGGATAGATGGCATGATTGGGGGACAGGTTCTGGATATTGAAAAAACAGGACAGCCCTTAACGGAGGAAGAGCTTTTCTTTATTTACAAAAAGAAAACCGCAGCCCTCCTTTCCGCCTCTTTAGAAATTGGGGCTTTACTGGGAGGGGCTAATCCGGAAGAGCAGGAGAAGCTGGCTTCCTTTGGAGAGAAAATCGGCCTGGCCTTCCAGATTCGGGATGATATTTTGGATGAGATTTCCAGCTTTTCCGAGCTGGGAAAGCCTATCCACTCTGATGCGGAGCAGGAGAAAACCACGGCTCTCAGCCTTTATGGCATGGAGAAGGCGGAAGCCATGGTGGAGCAGTATACGGAAGAGGGCAGAAGCCTCTTACAAAGCTTGGATCGAAATGCGGTAGATGGAGAAGCATTGGATTTTCTTCTTTCCTTTAGTCAGTATCTTTGTTCCAGAAGGAGCTAGAAGAAAAGCTGTTTTGCTTTCATAAGCGCCTTCGAAAATGATGAATTTTCTTAAGGCACGATGGAGAAAGTCTCTGGGAAGAGGCAATAAGTTATCTTTAGTATGAAAGAAGTAGGAGATTTTTCATGATATTAGAGTCAATTCATGGGGCGGAGGATGTAAAGAGACTGTCCCTTTCCGAACAAAAGACCTTGGCTAAGGAGCTGAGACGCTTTATTTTGGAAAAAACCTCCATGCATGGTGGCCACTTGGCCTCTAACCTGGGGGTGGTGGAGCTTACCATTGCTCTTTTTCATAGCTTAAATCTGCCACAGGATAAGCTGGTGTGGGATGTGGGACACCAGTGCTATACCCACAAGATTCTTTCCGGAAGAAAGGATGACTTTGACGGGCTTCGACAGCTGGGAGGAATCAGCGGTTTTCCTAAACGAGAGGAAAGTCCCTATGATTGCTTTAATACCGGTCACAGCTCCACCTCCATTTCCGCAGCTCTGGGGATAGCCCAGGCCAGGGATATTTTGGGAGGAAAGGAAACGGTGGTGGCGGTGATTGGTGACGGAGCCCTCACCGGAGGCATGGCCTATGAAGCTTTAAACAATGCTTCGAAAATGAAGAAGAACTTCATTATCATTTTAAACGATAACGAAATGTCTATCGCCAAGAATGTGGGGGGGATTTCCACCTATCTAAACGGCATTCGTTCCCACGAGAATTACACCCATTTCAAAGAGAATTTTGCGGCAGGACTTTCCAGGGTGCCTATCCTTGGACCAAGTCTTGTGGATCGTTTGAAAAATACCAAAAATTCTATTAAACAGCTTTTTGTCCGGGGTATGTTTTTTGAAAACATGGGTATCACCTATCTGGGTCCTGTGGACGGACATGATATTAAGGCCTTGGAAACGGTGTTACAGGAAGCGAAAAGGGTGGATCATGCGGTTTTGATTCATGTGGTCACCAAAAAGGGAAAGGGCTATGTGCCGGCGGAGCAGTCCCCCAGCCATTACCATGGGGTAAGCCCCTTCCATTTGTCCACCGGAAAGGATAAGGCGGAAAGTACAGGACTTAGCTATACCAAGGTCTTTTCTCAGACCATGGTGGAGGAGGGCCGGAAGAATCGGAATATTGTAGCCATTACCGCGGCTATGCCGGACGGCACCGGATTGGATGCCTTTGAAAAGGCCTTCCCCAGACGCTTCTTTGATGTGGGGATTGCAGAAGCCCACGGTGTAACCTCTGCGGCAGGGATGGCCAGCATGGGTTTAAAGCCGGTGATGGCGGTATATTCCAGCTTTTTGCAAAGAGGCTTTGATCAGCTGGTGCATGATGTTTGCCTGCAAAAGCTGCCGGTGGTTTTCGCCGTTGACCGGGCGGGACTGGTTGGGGCGGACGGAGAAACTCATCAAGGGATTTTTGATCTGTCTTACCTTCGCCTCATGCCCAACATGACGGTGATGGCACCGAAAAATGCTCGGGAGTTGCAGGAAATGCTCCGTTTTGCCTTAGCCTTTTCCGGCCCGATCTGTCTTCGCTATCCAAGAGGGGAGGCTTATCAGGGCTTTTCTGAGCAGCAGGAGGAAATCCTTTTGGGGAAGGCGGAGATTTTGAAAAAGGGAGGGGGCATTGCCCTTTTGGCTCTTGGCTCCATGGTGTCCACCGGAGCCCATATTGCGGAAAAGATGGAGAAGAAGGGACACAACTTAACCCTTGTGAATGCCCGCTTTGCCAAGCCTATTGATACGGAGATTTTGGACAGGCTTGTGGAAGAGGGACATCACTGCATCATTACTTTAGAGGAAAATGTACGAAACGGCGGCTTCGGTGGGGCTGTCCTGGAATATATGAATGCCAGTCATCCGGAGATAAGGGTGGAAACGGTGGCTCTTCCGGATGCCTATGTGGAGCACGGAAGCGTTTCCGCTCTTCGGGAAATCTTAGGCATTGACTCCGACAGCATTATCCGGAAAATGCAGGAGAAGGGGATTTTTAAAGTGTAAAGGAGAAAGCATGGCTGGAAAGAAGGAACGGCTGGATGTTCTTTTGGTGGAAAGAGGGCTTATGGAAAGCCGGGAAAAGGCTAAGCGGGCCATTATGGCAGGCTTGGTCTTTGTAAATGGAGAAAAGGAAGATAAGGCCGGCAGCAGCTTTCCGGAGGATGCGGAGATTCTTGTGAAGGGAAAGGCTCTTCCCTATGTGTCCAGAGGGGGCTTGAAATTAGAAAAGGCCCTAAAATCTTTCCCGATTTCCTTGGAAAACAGAGTTTGTATGGATATCGGTGCTTCCACCGGAGGCTTTACAGATTGTATGCTTCAAAACGGAGCTGTGGAGGTTTATGCTGTAGATGTAGGCCATGGACAGCTGGATTGGAAGTTACGAAACGATGAAAGAGTGCACTCCATGGAAAAGTGTAATATTCGCTATGTGGAGGAAGAGGACATTTTAGCACTGGGAGAAAAACCCTCCTTCTTTTCCATAGATGTTTCTTTTATTAGTTTAACCTTGGTGCTTCCTGTAGTGAAGAAGCTGGGAAAGCTTCCTTCTCAGGTAGTTTGCCTGATTAAGCCTCAGTTCGAGGCGGGAAGAGAGCAGGTGGGAAAGAAAGGCGTGGTACGGGACATCGCCGTGCATCAGGAAGTGATTCGAAAGGTACTGTCCTTCGCATCTTCTATCGGCTTTTCGGTACAGGGACTGGATTTTTCTCCTATTAAGGGACCGGAGGGAAATATCGAGTACCTTTGCTTTTTGGAGGATAGGGGAAATGCTGAGGAGGCATTATCGGAAGCTTGGGAAGATGAGCTTATGCGAATTACGGAAGCTTCCCACCAGGATTTATAGTTTTGACCACTGTCCTAATTAAGACATATCGTTTTCGTAAAGTTTACAGCAGGGTTTATAGCTAAAATAA